>CANRCJ010000005.1 GCA_947629105.1 uncultured Clostridia bacterium
TGTCAACTGCTGTATCTACTGAAATTCCTACGTCTGAATTAACTAATGATGGTGCATCATTTATTCCGGTCTCCCATATATCCAACGATATTATCTGTTTCATGTAGTATCCTAACAATTCTTGCCTTCTCAATAGGTGAAAGTTTTACAAAAATATTGTTATTTTTGAGTAGTCTTAGAACTCCTGCATCTGAAAGTTTTTCTATTTGTTTTCCTTCTATAATTGAATCTGAATTTATCCCTACTTTTTTACATATACATTTTGTAACTTCTAAATTATCTCCTGTTAAAACAATAACTCGAATTCCTGCTTCATTTAATTCTTTGATTGCAGATTTAGCACTTTCTTTTGGAGGATCTAGGAATCCTATGAATCCTAAAAGTACCATGTTTTTCTCATCTTTTACTCCAAAATCTTCTACATCATTAATGTCATTTTTCTGGCAAACAGCTATAACCCTTAACCCGTCTTGGTTAAGCTCTTTCGAAATTTTTAAAATATTATCTTTAATTTCTTTTGTTATTCCTGATACCTCTCCTTTATAATCTACCATAGTGCAAATGTTAAGTATTTCTTCTACTGCGCCTTTTGTAATTAATTGCTTTTTTTCTCCATCACTTACAATTACCGATAAACGTCTACGAGAAAAATCAAATGGAATCTCATCTATTAATTTATATTTTTTTGTATATTCCTCCATTTCATTTTGCATAGCTCTATTTACAACCGCTTCGTCAATATTCCCCCTTAAACCCGTCTGAAAATATGAGTTCAAAAAGGCATGTTTTAGGACACGATAGTCCTCTTCCCCATGTATATCCAAATATTTTTCAAGTACAATTTTATCTTCAGTAAGTGTTCCCGTTTTATCTGTGCACAAAATATTCATAGCACCAAAGCTTTGTATTGCATCTAGCTTTTTTACTATAGTCTTCTTTTTAGACATTCTAACAGCACCTTTTGAAAGGCTAGAAGAAAGAATTACTGGAAGAAGAAGTGGTGTAATACAAATTGCAATAGCAACTGCAAATGTAAAAGCAGTAACTGTGCTATGTTTATTTACATTTAGTATAAAAATAATTGGAATTAAAATAAACATAAACTTTATTAGTAATTTACTAATATTTTCAATTCCTTTTTGAAAAGCTGACTTTGGCTTAGTCTCTGATACTGTATGCGCTACCTTTCCAAAATAAGTATCATCAGCTGTTTTAATAACAGCACATTTTGCACTTCCACTAATAACATTTGTACCCATGAAGCAAATATTATCTAATTCTGATATGCTGTCAAATTCAGAAGCACTAGACTCTACATTCTTCTTAACTGCTTCAGATTCTCCAGTAAGTGATGATTGTCCTACATACAAATCTTTTGCATCTAATACTCTAAGATCAGCAGGAATTAAGCTACCTGCTGATAATTTTACTATATCTCCTAAAACAACTTGATTAATTGGAATTTTTATTTCTTCTCCGTCACGTACAACAGTTGTTGTTGTCGCAACAAGTTCTTTTAACTTTTCAGCTGCTTTATTAGAACTAAATTCTTCGAAGAATTCTAAAAGTGTACTCGAGATAACTAATATTGCAATTACAATAATATTCGCATAACTTGGGCTTTCTGCCAAATATACATCTGTATAAAATAACACACATGCAATTCCAAGTAATATGCTATTAAATGGACTAAATAAACTACCAAAGAAGTATTGATACCACTTCTTTGGTTTTGCAGATTTTATTTGATTTAAGCCATATTTATTTAAACGATTATTTGCTTCTTCCTTTGATAGTCCATTTTCATTTATATCATATTTTTTTATAAATTCTTCTTTGCTTAAAGAGCACTCTGTTCCATATATTTTTTCTATATTTACTTCTTCTTTTACATTTGACACGAAAATCAACTCCGTTCTTTTTCTAGTATTACACTAAAACAGCAAATTTAAGCATATTTTTCATTAAATGTTAAATTTTTTTCTCAAAATGTTGATAATCTTTTTTACTCTTCCATTCTCCTCCCCAAGTCCATCCTCTTTTGATAAAGGCATTATATAGGTCGTCTCCTTTTTTTATAACTCCTTTTTCATTAATACTTCTATCTGTATATTTTTTAGAATTTGTAGGTGAAATAGTTTTCCCCGAAATATATGGATTATATAAAGGATTAATGTCAATAGAGGCACCTTTCGAATGATTTGAAAGTGTATTAGTATTTGCAACAACTCTATAGCAAAATGCTGATGTATTATTATCAGCCATTGATTTTTCGTCGTTTGCTCCATACTCGTCAATTAGTTTCATTTTTTCTATTGGGTACTTTTTTTCATATACTTCCTTGAAAATATCTAGAACATCATTATCTAATTTTCTATTTACTACCATCTCTCCTACATGGCTTTTCTCATCAAATCCCCAATATGTTATTCTCAAATATGATAACTCATCTATATTTACCTTATCTTTGCTTTTTTCTGGTATTGAATTTCCTATCATCTTTTGCAAAACGTCTTGTGGTATAGATTCACTTGTGAATACACTTGTCTCTCTATTTTCCTCAGTTGCTTCTAATTCATTATTTTCTTTATGTTCTTCATTATTTCCAGATAAAGTATTATCTTGTATCTCGTTATTTACCTGAAGCAAAGCATTTTCTTCATTTATATTTTTTTCTAAATTATTAATACTACTTAAAATTAGTATTGATATAATCATAATAGCAATACTAAAAATAATTTTTTTCATATTAATTACCTCATTATAATTATCTTATAGTCCCTATTTTATATTATTAATACATGTTTTGTAAATACTTAATTTTGTTTTACATTTATTAGAAAATATGATATACTTGTAGATATTTGTTAAATATTGTTATTTTAAGAGGTAAAAAATGCAAAGATATATATCAAAAAGTGAAGATGACACAATCGCTTTTGCTAAAAATTATGCAAAAGACTTAAAAAAAGATGATATAATCGTTTTAAGCCGGAGATTTAGGCTCAGGTAAGACTAAATTTACTCAAGGAATACTTGAATATTTTGGACTAGAAAATGAAATATCTAGCCCTACTTTTACAATTGTAAATGAATATAAAAATGATAAAATATCTATCTTTCATTTTGATGTTTATAGACTAAATAATGAAGAAGATTTTTATGATATAGGTGGAGACGAATATTTCGGTAATGGTCTTTGCATTATTGAATGGGGAGAAATTATAAAAAAAGCTCTTCCAGAGAACACCATTTATATTAATTTTGAAAGAAACGAAAATGACGAAAATTCAAGAATTATAACCATAAATGATTAGGAGAATTTTATGAAAATATTAGCAATAGAAACTTCTTGTGATATTGCATCAGTATCACTTCTAGAAGATGATAACTTAATACTAGAATTAAAAGAAACTTCTGTTAAAAATCATTCAGAAGCTTTAATGCCTTTAATTGACAGACTTTTAAAAGAAACTGAAACTTGTTTAGATGACATTGACTTATTCGCATGCGACAATGGTCCAGGCTCTTTTACAGGAATTAGAATTGGTCTTTCTACAATAAAGGCTTTTTGTGATGTAAAAAATAAGCCATGTATTCCTGTTTCTTCATTAGAAGCATTAAGCTATATGGTTGATGAAGAAGATGCTTATGTTTGTTCTATGATTAATGCAAAACATTCAAATGTTTATGCTGGTATTTTTGAAAAAATTGAAGATAATTATACAAAATATTGCGATTTTGTTTTTGACAAAATTGAGAATTTTTTGTTAGTTTTAGGTAGTTTGAAAAAAAAGATATTTTTTGTAGGAAATTGTGGCATACTTTATAAAGATATGATAAAATCATATTTGAAAAATGATATTTTTTTCGAAGAAGATACACTTGTATCTTCAAAATACGTTGGAATGGCTGCATTTGATAAATTTCAAAAAGGTGAAATAATATCGTCTGAAAACCTTAATGCTCTTTATTTAAAGAAATCAAGTGCAGAAGAAACTTTGGAGGCAAAATCATAATGGACATACTTTTAAGTACACTAAGTCTCGATGATATAGATGTTATTAATCTAAAAGATTTTGATGATTTTTGGACAAAATCTATTTTAAAAGATGAACTTTTAAGTCCGTTATCTCATTACTTTGTAGCTAAATCAGGAGAAGATATTTTGGGGTTTGCTGGTCTAAAATTTCTCTTGGATGAAGCTCATATTACAAATATCGTAGTTCGAAAAGATAAACGTGGATTAGGAATTGGTTCCATTCTTCTTGAAGCACTAATTAATAAAGCAAAAGAAACCTCTGCCCTAATTACTTTAGAAGTAAATGAGCAAAATGTGCCTGCAATCCATCTTTACCAAAAATATAATTTTCAAATTGTTGGAACTCGAAAAAAATACTATGATAATAAATTTGATGCATATATTATGACAAAATATTTTGATTAAAATACATACGAATAAACAATTATATTGTTTTAGAAAGGAACTTAAGATGCAAAAGAAACATGAATTAAATTATAGAGATTTAAAAGATTATTGTTCTACTTCAAAATTCAATTTTGAAACAACAGCTGAACTTGAACCAACTGATAAAGGAATAGGTCAAGAAAGAGGAATTGTTGCTCTTGAATTTGGTCTTAATGTTGATGTTAACGGTTACAATCTTTACGTAGAAGGTCCAAGTGGCGTTGGTAAAACTATGTACACAAAAAATTACTTAGACAAGATTTCTAAAAAGAAAAAAGCCCCATCTGATTGGTGCTACTTATATAATTTTGATAATCCAAATGAACCAATAGCTCTATCTCTCCCTGCTGGTCAAGGACTTGAATTCCAAGATACTATGGAAAGTTTTATTAAAGATGTAAAAGCGGATATTAATAAAACTTTTAATAATGAAGATTTTGAAAAAGAAAAAGCTCTTATTAAGCAAGAATATGAACAAAAGAGAAGTATTCTTTTGGAAAAGCTTAATAAAGAATCAATGAAACACGGTTTTGAGGTAAAAACTGCTCAAAATGGTATATATATGATGCCTATTTATGAAGGTAGAACTCTTGAAGAGGAAGAATTTAATAAATTAGATGATAGTATAAAGCAACAATTTGAAGATAAGTCAAGTATTGTTCAAGAACAGATTATGAACACTATATCAGAGATTAAATTAATAGAAAAGCAATCAGAAAAGAAAATTCAGGAGTGGCAATCTAATATTTCTCTTTTGACTGTTAATGTTCATATAAACTATATCAAGTCAAAATATAAAAGAAATAAAAAAATCTCACAATTTTTAGATAATGTAAAAAAGGATATAATGAAAAATGTACCACTATTTTTAGATAAGCCTTCTAATCAGCCACAGCCACAACCTCAAGGTCCTAATCATGAACCACCTAAACCATGGCTTAATTACAGGGTTAACCTTTTCGTTGATAATAGTAAGCTAGAAGGTGCTCCAGTTATAATGGATTCAAACTATTCTTACCAGAATATCTTTGGTAAGCTTGAGTATGAAAATTATATGGGAAGTTTTAAGACTGATTATACTATGCTAAAACCTGGACTTCTTCACAAAGCAAATGGTGGATACATTATATTCCAAGCAGAAGATTTACTTACAAATCCTGTTTGCTATGAAAATTTAAAAAGAGTTCTTCGTATAAAAGAGATCAGCATTGATAATACTTTGGAGCAAAGAGCTGCAATGGTTATGGTATCACTCAAACCTGAGCCTATTCCATTAGATTTAAAGGTTATATTAATTGGAAATTCAAATATTTATCATACTTTATTAAATATGGATCCTGATTTTAGAAAATTATTTAAAATAAAGGTTGAATTTGCTGATGACGCTCCAAGAACAGATGAAAATATTTTAAAACTTGCAAGATTCTTCCATGCCTTTTGTGAAAAAGAAAATCTACCTCATCTTGATAAAAATGCTGTTGCTAGAATGATTGAATATGCATCACGTCTTGCTAACGACAAGGAAAAACTTTCAACTAAGTTCAATGATTTATCTCAGGTTATTGCAGAAGCTGGAACTTGGGCAACACTTGCTCACTCAAAAGTTGTAACAGAAGAATTTATTGATAAAGCCATTGATGAAAAAGTACAAAGAGTTAAAAAGTATGATGAAAGATATTCTGAAATGATAAAAGATAATACTCTTTTAATAAATACATCAGGTTCAAAGATTGGTGAAATAAATGGTCTAACAATAATGAGTATTGGAGATTATTCTTTTGGTAAACCTTCTAAAATAACTGTAAATACATTTACTGGTAAATCAGGAATTATTAATATTGAACGTGAAGTTGAACTTTCTGGCTCTTCTCACTCAAAAGGTGTACTTATTTTGAGTGGATACATTGGCGAACTATTTGCACAAGATATTCCTCTTTCGCTTTCGGCAAGTATTTGCTTTGAACAATTATATAATGGTGTTGATGGTGATAGTGCTTCAAGTACAGAGCTATATGCTTTACTTTCTAGTCTTTCAGAAGTACCAATAAATCAAGCAATAGCTGTTACAGGTTCAGTAAACCAAAAGGGTGAGATTCAACCAATCGGTGGAGTAAATGAAAAAATTGAGGGTTTTTACAGTGTTTGCAAAATGAGAGGTTTAGATGGAAGTCATGGAGTATTAATCCCAATACAAAATTTGAAAAACTTAAACTTAAGTGATGAAGTTGTTGAAGCTGTTAAGAATGGACTTTTCCACATATATGCTGTATCAACAATTGAAGAAGGAATTGAAGTTTTAACTGGTGTTCCTGCTGGAAAAAGAGATAAATCAGGAAACTTCCCTGCTGGTTCTATAAATTATCTTGCTTATGAAAAGCTAAAGAAATACGCAAATATAAGTAAAAAACAATAATAAATCTTTTGCACCTTGCAGTCGCAACCTACATTAAATAAATTTTATATGTAGGTTGCTCCACTCGCCCTACGCCTTACGGCTTCGGTTAGTCGCTTACGCGGTGCATTCAAAATTTATTATTGTTTTTTCTTTTTAGATTTGCTCGACCAAACAATTTTCCATTATATTCTTTGCAATGGTTTCTTCATCAAGTCCATATTTTTTTTCAATTTGTTCAACACTTCCATGTTTTATAAATTCATCAGGGTATCCATATTTTTTGAATGTAATATCTTTTATATTTTCTTCATTTATTAGTTCTTCTACCATACTTCCGAAGCCCGCCTTTTATAATATTATCCTCTATTGTTATAACATTTTTTGTCTTTAAAATTGACTCTAGAATGGTTTCTTTATCTACTGGTTTTAAAAATCTTGCATTTATTACTTCTACGCTTTTTCCTTCTTTCTCTTCTAATATATTTGCGACTTTTATCGCTCTATCTACCATTTTTCCAATCGCAATTATGCATAAATCATCACCTGTTTTTAATACTTCAGCTTTTTCATCTTCTAATGGTTCATATTGGTCAAATCTAATACTACCTTCTCCTCCTCTTGGATATCTAATAACTACTGGTTTATTTAATTTAACTGCATACTCTAGCATATTCTCTAATTCTCTAAAATCTTTTGGTGCCATAATTGTTAAATTAGGTATCATTGAAAAGAAGGACATATCAAATATTCCTTGATGTGTTTCGCCGTCATTTCCGACTATTCCGAGCTCTATCAACACACATAACAACACCTAAATTTTGAAGTGCTATATCATGTATAGCTTGGTCAAATGCTCTTTGATAAAAAGAAGAATATATAGGGACAACTGGTACCATTCCATCCTTTGCAAGTCCTGCTGCTAGTCCGAAGTGCATGCTGTTCTGCAATCCCGGCAATCAAAAAATCTATCAGGGAAAGCTTTTGCAAATTCTGCAAGACCAGTACCATCCTTCATTGCAGCTGTTATTGCAACTATTTTTTCATTTTCTTTTGCAAGATTTATTAATTTATCTCCAAATACCTTTGAATAATCTCTGGTCTTTTCTTTCTTGCTCTCACCTGTCTCTATATCAAAGTTTGATGCACTATGGAATTTATCTGGATTTTCTTCAGCTGGTCTATACCCTTTCCCCTTTTTAGTTACAACATGTATTAATATTGGTCCCTCTAAATCTTTACTTATTTTTAAAATGCTCTCTAGCTTTTCTATGTCATGTCCATCTATTGGTCCTAAGTATCTAAAACCTATGTCTTCAAAGAGCATGTTAGGTATTAACAACTGTTTAATACTATATTTTATTCTTCGAATTAATTTAATAATCTTATTACTTCCTCTTGGAAGCATATTAACTAATCTTTTTACATATTTATTTGACTCTGTATAAAATTTTCTAGTTCTTGCCTTGCTTAGGAATAATGAAATTCCTCCTACATTTTTAGATATACTCATCTCATTATCATTTAATATTACAATTAAGTTTGTTTTTAGAGCACCAGCATGATTTAGAGCTTCAAGCGCCATTCCGTCCGAGTAAGTGCTCCGGTCTCCAATTACAGCAATAATATGCTCTTTTTCGTTTTTCAAATCTCTTGCAAGCGCCATTCCTAAAGCAACTGAAATTGATGTACTGCTATGTCCTGTGTCAAAGCAGTCATATTCTGACTCACTTTGTTTTGGGAAACCTGCTATACCTCCAAACTGTCTTAATGTAGGCATTTCATTTTTCCTTCCCGTTAGTATTTTATGTACATAACTCTGATGTCCTACATCCCAAATTATTTTATCTTTAGGTGCATCAAAAACACTATGAAGTGCAATAGTAAGTTCAACGACTCCTAAGTTTGATGCTAAATGTCCTCCATTTTTTGAAACCGTTTCAATAATTAGTTTTCTTATGTCTTCAGCAAGTTGTTTTTTTTCGTCCGTAGTTAGTTTTTTTAAATCTTCCGTGTTGTTTACTTTGTCTAATATTTTGTACATTTATTTTTACTCCCCCTGAAATAACTATTGATACTTCTAAATTATACTATAAAAACAGAGCGTATGCAACGCTCCATTTAATATATCTAACTTTACATTTTTCTAAATACACCTGAAACTTTTCCAAGTATCTTACAATCTGGAACAATTATTGGATCCATAGTAGAGTTTTCAGGTTGAAGCCTAATGTGATCTTTTTCTTTATAGAATGTCTTAACTGTAGCTTCATCTTCTATCAAAGCAACAACAATTTCCCCATTATTTGCTGTGTTTTGCTTTCTAACTAATATGTAATCTCCATCTAAAATTCCCGCTTCTATCATGCTCTCTCCCCTTACTGTAAGCATGAAACTTTCTGAATTACCCACAAAATCTATTGGTATTGGGAATGTATCTGTAACATTTTCTACTGCTAAAATTGGTTGTCCAGCAGTTATCTTTCCTATTACTGGTACTTCTACAAGCTCTTTTGAAGAATAGAAGTCTTTAATTTCTTCTTGTTTTGTTTCTGTTTTTCCACCCTTCATAAGTCTAAGTGTTCTACCCTTTTGATTCTCTTTTTTAATATATCCTTTTTGCTCTAATTTTGCTAAATATCCATGAACTGTTGCTGTTGATCTAAGTCCTACTGCCTTACCAATTTCTCTAACTGAAGGAGCATATCCTACTTCTCCCATTTGTTTTTCAATAAATTTAAGTATAGCTTTTTCTCTTTTATTTAATTCAACTGTGCTTTTCTTTCTTCCCAAATTCATCACTCCTTTTTTCATTTGTCAATATAATATCATATAAACAAATAATTGTCAAACAAATTTTTGATTTTAATATATTTTTTCGTCATATTATTTTATCTTTTTAATATATTTTCTATATGAACAGGCTGAAAATTTTTTTATTTAATACTATGATACTGACTTTTACTTCATTGTTTATGAGTTTAATAAACATGTTTTTTAGTGTTTATGTTGCAAATAAACTTGGTAGTGAAGGTGCCGGAATTTTTGAATTAATTATGTCAATATATACATTTGCAATAACCTTTGCAAATTCAGGTATAAATCTTGCAGCAACAAGAATTGTTTCAGAAGAGCTTGATGGGAATGGGCGGAAAACGGAATAAAAATTGCTATGAAAAAATGTATTCTTTACAGTTTATTTTTTGGAATAATAGCTTGCATTGTATTAATTCTTTTTGCTCCATACTGTTCATCTTTCCTATTACATGGAAAAGTTACAAATATGCCAATCTATATAATGGCATTAAGTCTACCTTTCACTTCTGTTGTAACATCTCTTAGTGGATATTTTACTGGCGTAAGAAGAGTTTCAAAAACGTCTTTTAGTCGTGCCTTAAGCATGATTTTACAAGTTGCACTAACATGCTATTTTTTATACATTCTTCCATACTCCGATCTAAGCATTGTTTGTACTTATCTAATACTTGCAACTACTATTGCATCTATCTTTGAATTTATACTCACATACATACTTTACCTACTTGATAGAAGAAAAATTCAAAGTATTAATACCTCCTCTCCAGAAAATTATTTAATAAAAATATTAAGAATTGCATTTCCTGTTGCTATTACTTCATATATACGTTCTGGACTTTCAACTTTAAAACAACTTCTAATTCCATTTAGTCTTGAAAAGCACTCTGCCACATGTACTGAAGCGATTTCACAGTATGGACTTATCAATGGAATGACTATGCCTATTCTTATGTTTCCTTGTATAATTATAACCTCATGTGCAAATTTACTTATTCCAGAATTTGCAAGATATAATATAAAAAAAGATTTTACTAGAATGAACCAGGTAATCACTTTTATATTTAAGCTTACATGCTTTTTTAGTATTTGTGTAATCGGAGTCTTTTTAACTTTTACAGAAGAAATATGTTATTTGATATATAATAATCTTAGTATATCAAGCTTTTTATGTTTGCTTTCTCCTCTTGTTATATTTATATATTTAGACAAAATTATTGATGCAATGCTTAGAGGTCTAGATAAACAAGTTGGGGTAATGTTTTGTAATATATTTGATTTATTTTCAACTATTATTTTAATATATACTTTAGTTCCTATTTATGGTATATATGGATATGTTGCAATCATTGCAATTAGCGAAATATTAAACTTTACTATTAGTCTAATACAACTATATAAAGTTACCAAGTTTAAGTTTGACTATTTTTCTTATGTACTAGTTCCTATTTTACTTGTGTTTGCTACAAAATTTTTATTTGATGCTATTGATAACTATATTGAGTATGATATAAGCTTTGTTATACTTAAAATTCTAATATTTGTTGTTATTTATATTATCCTATTTATCTCATTTAATATCTTTAGGTTTTTTAAACAAAAAAGAGTATTTTTCCTATTCAATAAAAAGAAGATACTCCATTTTTAGAGTATCTTCTTAAACAGAATTGCTAATGCAATCGTCTTTTTTACATTTTTGATTTTATTTCTTCTAAAGCTCTTGCGAGTTGATCTGGACATGATGTTCCTTTAAATCCACATGGAATCCCTTTTAAAGTATTTATTACATCATCTATTTTTCTTCCTTCAACTAATTTACTAACTCCTACTGTATTTCCTGGGCATCCATTTACAATTTTAACCTTTTTTATTATATCTCCATCAAGCTCTATAATCATTTCACTAGAACAGACACCTTGTGGTCTATATCTGTATTCCATTAAAATTCCTCCTTTAATTATCTACTTCTCTTGCAAGTATTATTGTTTTTATTTCTGCATCAGTTGTACATGTAGATAATGTTATTTCTCTTTTTCCTCCTGTATCTCTATTATAGAAACTTGTATCTGTTGATTCTGCTGAGAAATTTTTATAAACTTCATATTTTATTTTAGTTCCTTCTAGATCTGTTATATATATTGCATCACCAAGTGATAATTTTTTTAAATTTGAGAAAAATTGTCCATTTCTATAATTATGTCCTTGAATTACTGTATTACCTGGTTTATTTATTCCAGCTCCACGAAGATATGCAACTGCAACCTTTAACGAATTTGTAGTTACCTTTTCTAATATTGGATATTCAATTTTTATTGCTGGAATTGATATCGTACCAATTACATTATACCCATGAAATGTTAATTTATTATTTCCTTGAGTTGATGGAGTCGTGTTATTTTCTTCTGTAACTCCACCTATTACTATGTTTCCAGCGCCATCATCAGTTTCATTAGTTACATTATTATCTTCGTCCGTTTTATTTTTATTATTTCCTACTATATCTTCAAAAGAATTAACAACTTCTTTTGCACTCAAATCTATGTAATATTTGTTATATACCGAATATCCAAAATATCCAATTAATATTATTATTGCTACTATTGCTATTATCAAGAGTACTGTTAATACTGTATTAAATTTACTACTACCCATATTATTGCACCCCTTTTTTTACATTATACTTATATACTTACATTATAACATATTTTTTTTATTTTGTACATATTACCTCATTAAATTATTTTTTCACCTAGTTTAGTTCCTGCAAGTATGTGAAAATGCAAATGCTTTACTGTTTGCCCTGCATTTTCTCCACAGTTAGTTATAACTCTAAAACCATCTTGTGCAATTTCTTTTTCTCTTACAATTTTATTTATTGCTTTAAATATTTTTCCGTACTACCTCTTCATCTGCATCTATAATAGAAGACATATGTTTTTTTGGAATAACAATAATATGAATAGGTGCTTGTGGATTTATATCATTAAAAGCTAAAACATCACTATCTTCATATACAACATTGCTTGGTATTTCTCCATTAACTATTTTACAAAATATACAATTTTCTTCCATATTTCCTCCTATTAAATTATCTTATCAAAATAGCTTTTATACGTCTAACTCCTGCTGAAGACGCTTCTTCTTTTTTTATTTTAAATGTTCCTAAAACTCCTGTATGTTCAACATGTGGTCCTCCACATATTTCTTTACTGAAATCTCCTATTGTATAAACCTTAACTCTATCTCCATATTTATTTTCAAATAGACCCATTGCTCCACTTTTCTTTGCATCTTCATAGCTCATCTCTTCGCAAGTAACCTTTAAGTCTCTTTGGATTTGCTCGTTAACTATTCTTTCTACGTCATCTAGTTCTTCCTTAGTTACCTTTTGAGGATGTGCAAAGTCAAATCTTAGCCTCTCTTGCGTTATATTTGAACCTCTCTGTGTTGCATGTTCTCCAAGTACTATTTGAAGTGCTTTATGAAGAAGATGTGTTGCTGTATGATAACATATTGTTTCTTCACTTTGGTCAGCAAGTCCACCCTTAAATTTCTGCTCTGAGCCAAGTCTTGATTTTTCTTGATGTTCTTTAAATAGCTTATCAAAAGTATCTAGGTCAACATTAAAATTATTTTCCTTTGCAATTTCTTTTGTAACTTCTGGTGGGAAACCATAGGTTTCATATAATCTAAATACTTCTTCAGCTGATAACGTATCCATATTCTTTTCTCTTAATTTATTTAATTCTTTTTGTAATTCTCTTTCTCCATTTTCTAGAGTCTTTACAAATTTATCTCTTTCCTCTAATATTGTATTTATTATATTTTCCTTATTTTCTATAAGTTCTGGATACATTTCTCCTAAATTTTGTATATTTAAATTTATTAAGTCTTTAAGATTGCCTAAGTCAATTCCTAGTTTATTTAAATGTCTTATCATTCTTCTTATTAATCTTCTTAAAATATATCCTCTATCAATATTACTTGGTTTTCCACCATCTGCAATTATCATCATACTAGACCTTAAGTGCTCTGCAACAATTCTTCTACTTGAAATATTATCGTTTTTAGCCAATTCTTGTAATTTATCCATAACTGGTTTAAATATTTCTGTATCAAATGGTGTTTCTTTTCCTTGAAGTAACATATTTATTCTTTCAAGTCCAAGTCCTGTGTCCACATTTCTTTGTTTTAATTTAGTATATGTTCCATCTTCGTGTTTATAGTATTCCATAAATACGTTATTCCAAATTTCTACATATTTACCACACCCGCATGATGGATTACAATCTTTAGAGCATGGCTCTTTACCTGTATCATAAAATATTTCTGTATCAGGTCCACATGGTCCAACATCTCCTGCTATCCACCAGTTATCATCTTTTCCAAAGAAATAAATACGTTCCTTTGGCATTCCAACGCTTTCCCAAATTCTTGCTGTTTCTTCATCTCTTGGAGCATCATTGTCTCCTTTAAAACATGTTACAGATAATTTCTCTATTGGAATATTAAGTTCTTTTGTCAAAAATTCCATACTATATTTTATTGAGTCTTCCTTGAAATAGTCTCCGAGTGACCAGTTTCCAAGCATTTCGAAAAATGTTAGATGTCTATTATCTCCAACTTCATCAATATCTACTGTTCTTAGACACTTTTGATAATCAGCAAGTCTAGTACCTGCTGGATGTTTTTCTCCTAAAAGATATGGTACAAGTGGATGCATACCTGCTGTTGTGAATAGAACAGATGGATCGTTCTCTGGTATTAATGGTGCACTTGGTATAATATTATGATTATGTGCCTTAAAATAGTTTAAAAATTTATTTCTTATATCTATTGCATTCATTTCTAATTGTCCTTTCTTTTCTTTACTTTTTTGACATTGCTTTAATTATTTATTAGTAGAGCCAAAGCCTCCTAGTCGTTCTCCTTCTGCTTGGTCGTCATCTGCTACTAAAAATTTTTCAAATATTGCTTGACCAATACATTCTCCCTTTTTTATCTCCACATCTTCATCTTTAATATTATAATAAGCAAACATTATGTGTCCGTCATTATCTGGATTACCATAATAATCACTATCTACAACTCCAATACTGTTTGAAAGTATTAAGCCCTTTTTCTTAGGGTTTGAACTTCTATTACATAATTTTAAATATTCATCAGGTTGCATATATGCCTTTAATCCGTGTTTTAACAAGTGTTGGGTTCATTCCTTTCTTAAATGATGGAACTACTATATCTTCTGCAGCTTCTATATCATATCCTGCCGAATATTTTGTTTTACGAACTGGTATGTTTATTCCTGAATTTTCAAATCCTTTTGCGATTTCAAATCCTCTTATTCTTTCCATGTTATTTCCTCTTTTCATACAAATATTTTAAATTATACCACATAATATTATAAAAATCTATATTTATAGGAAAGTTTTAAAAAATAGAATGTTGTTCTTATGCATACTATATTTAAATTAAGCTTAATATCTTGATTTTTCTACATAAATATTGTATAATATAGTTTACATATTAACTTGTCAAAAGCAAGTATGTACTTTAACTCTATTAAATCATTTTAAGGAGATGAAACTCATGGGAAACGTAAAAAACGCCTACACGGAAATTCCTGCAGGTAGCTCATATCCCAACTATTCTGATTATCGGGTGGCAACAGAATTAGGTTTTAAGCTTACGTATACCTCATCCGCTTCAGGTAAACTCTTTGGAGCAATGCTTCACCTTCCGTCTAATTGGACGGCAAAAGTAGACCTCGACTCTGAACTAATGGTTTCGAAATCTTATTCAGTCTATGACGAGCACAACTACAAAAGAGGATATATTGTATATAATTACTGTGATGTAGATAAAGATTCTCACATAATCAAAAAAGAAGCCTTTTTGGATGTTACACTTTATTCAAGGTTCGGAATTTATGTGTCAGCGTATCAATTTCTTTACTCTAGACTTACGCTTATTGATCAGAGAGAAAATGTAGTATACAATACAACTAATTATTATCCAACTTTTGAAGCATGCCAAAAGAAATGTGAAAATCAAAGAATTCTTTTAGAAAAATGTTTACCAAATCTCAATGATACCATGGCATACTGGAATAGCGATTCTGACGTTTTAGTGAACTTTTTTAAGCTTTCAAACTATGTTTGGGAAAAAGCTCCCATTGAAAACTGAGTTTCAAAAAAAGTAGCACAGCAAAAAGCTGTGCTGCTTTTTTGTTTTTTGTAAAAATAATACATATTTATTAATTTTTGTGAAACAATATCTTTTACTATGAAGATTATAAATGATTTAATTAATTTAATAAAATTTAAAGAACTAGAAGATTATGATTTTGTTTTACCTGACGCTGACGCATCTCAAGATAGTCAAATTTCTTCTAAAACTGATGAACTGCCACCTCTTGAAAATACCAGTGAAAATGTATATTCATCTATTGACGTAAACCTAGACTATGTTAAGGTAAAATATAATACTTTGATTAATAGCGATATTAAAATAAGAGAATTTTATATAAATGCAAGAAACAAGCAATACAAAGCTTTCCTTCTTTATATTGACGGAATGATTAACACACAATCTATTAATAAATTCGTAATAGAACCTCTAATGCTTAAAAATTCGTCAAATACATCAAGTTCCAATCCAGATATAGTAAGCACAGCTGTTACTAACAACGTTATAGTAAGACGTGTTAAGAAATTTAATCTTGTAGACTATATCTCTGAATGTTTAGTACCACAAAATGATTTATCTACTTCTAATAAGTTTAAAGACGTGTTTCAAAGTGTAAATATGGGAATCTCAGCTTTATTTATTGATACAATTAATACTGTTTTCCTTATTGATGCAAAGGGTTTTGAAAAACGTGGCATTGAAGCTCCTGAAAATGAAGTTATTATTCGTGGCTCACATGAAGGCTTCGTTGAATCTATACGTACAAATACATCTCTAATCAGAAGGCTTGTAAATAATGAAAATTTGATTATTGAAGACATGAGTGTTGGAACAATTAACTCCAATAAAATAGGTTTATGTTATCTAAAAAATGTTGCAAATGATGATTTAATTGCAGAAGTAAAGTATAGAATAAATAACCTTGGTGTTGATTACTTAATATCTTCTGGTCAATTAGAACAACTTATTGAAGATACTCCATACAGCCTACCACAGCTTATTGCAACTGAAAGACCTGATAGAGTTGCATCATATATTCTAGAAGGAAGAGTTGCTGTCTTAGTAAATCGGAACTCCCTATGCTTTAGTTGCTCCTGCTGTTTTTATTGACTTTTTATCTGCACAAGAAGATAGAAACTTAAAATATCAATATACAGATTTGCTTAAGGGTATTAGGCTTCTTGCTTTATTTTTGACTGTACTTCTCCCTGGACTTTATGTAGCTGTTGCGACATTCCATCAAGAGCTTGTACCTACTGAGCTTCTTTTTGCAATAGTTGCATCAAGAAGTAATGTACCTTTTCCTGTTATATTTGAAATTTTAACAATGGAAATTTCACTAGAACTTATAAGAGAATCTGGTGTTAGAGTACCAACTCCACTTCGGTCAAACAATTCGGCATAGTACGGCGCATTAATCTTAGGAGATGCAGCAGTTTCAGCAAATATAGTAAGTCCAATTCTTGTAATAATTGTCGCAATTACAGGAATAACAGCTTTTGCAATACCTGATTATTCACTTAGCTTTCATGTGCGTATTATGAGATTTATGTATATTGTTTTAGGATATTTGGCAGGATTTTTAGGTATAGCTTTTGGATTCATTTTACACTTAAGCATTCTTTCAAGTGTAAATTCCTTTGGCGTATCATATTTAAGCCCATACTCACCTGTTGCTAATTCGGACAATTCAGGATTTTTCTTAACACATATATGGAAAAGAGAAAATAGGCGTAGTTTCTTAAATACAAAGAGACAAAAAAAGGAAGAAGAAATAAGTCTAAAATGGAAGAACTAGAAAGGAGTTTTAAGATATGAAGGAAAGAAAATTAGGAACATATCAAGCAATCTCTATTGTAGTTACTGTTATGATTTCTCATATTATATTAAATTTACCAAATCATTTAATAACTCAGACTGGTTCTTCCACTCTTTTAAATCTAGTATATGTGTTTATTATTGCTCTTATTATTTTTGGTATTGCTGCTAAAATATTTAAGCTATTTCCAAATAGTGACATTATAGATATATGCGAGTATTCGGCTGGCAAAACTGCAAAAAATATATTTGCCCTTTTTATTTGTATATACTTACTAGTAATTTCAGCATTTGTTATTAGAACATTTGCAGAAAGTCTTGTAATTATCTATTTCCCAAATATTGATATAGAACTTGTAATTCTAATATTTATAGCCATAACTGCTATAATGAATCTCTTTGGTTTAAAATCAATAGCAAGAACTACAATTATTACTCTTCCAATTATTTTAGTTGCTATGGTTGCTATTTTCCTTTCATCTGGTTCTGACTTTATATATCAGAGAGCTCTACCTATCTTAGGATATGGTGCATCTGAGACATTTCTTACTGGGCTTCGGAAACATATTTGCATTTAGTAGTATGTTTATCCTTGCACTTATGATGCCTCTCATTGGAGATGGAGATAGATTTAAAAAGATTGGTCTGATATCACTAATCATTTTCTTTATTTATTTGATTTTAGGTGTTATGGCATTACTTTTCTTAATTCCATCTATTACCGAAATAAATAACACTCTATCAATTTATATACTTGCTAGACAAGTAAATTTTGGCGATTTTATTCAAAGAATTGATGCTATATTTATTCTAATATGGGTAATGTCAATATTTAGTTATTTAGCAATCACAACTTATTTTACATTAAATACATTCAAAAAAGTTTTTAATGTTAAGCATAAGAAATCTATGATATATAGCATATCTGCATTAATTTTTATAATTAGCATGCTTCCTAAAAATATTTCTGATGTTACTATTTTTGAAAGTAGTTTCTATAAATACACATCTATTGCTTTTGTTTTCGTCATCTGTTTGGCAATATTAGTTAGTGGATACATTAAGAAAAAAGCAGAACTTAAGAAAGGAGAAAAAGAGCTTGAAGAAACATCTTAATATATTAATTATTGTTGTAATTCTTGTAGTTTTTACTATAAATACTCGTTATGCGAAACAAGACTTAAACGACATGGCTTATGCTGTAGCTCTTCGGTATTGATGTACGGAGAAAATAGTGATTTGAAAATTAGTTTTCAGCTGTCTATTCCTTCTGCGAATGGCTCTTCTGGTTCATCTTCAGGTGGCGATTCTTCTTCTGATTCATCAGATACTGTAATTGACACAATAGAATGTACATCTGTTGAATCAGGTATAAGCCTTGCAAATGGATACGTTAGCAAAAAGATAAATCTTGCTCACTGTAAAGTGCTAGTAATTTCAGAAGAAGTCGCAGCACGTCGGCATTTCTGATATTATATATACTTTAGTTAATGATGTTGAACTAAGACCTGATTGCAATATCTTAATTTCTAGATGTGACGCTTATGATTTTTTATCTAATTCAAAGTCAAAACTTGAGAGTATAACTGCAAAATATTATGAGATAATTGCAAATTCAAGCCGTTATACAGGCTATACATCAGATATTACCGTCGAGGATGTCTTTAACAGACTTACAGACACTTTCCGGTGAAGCATCAGCAACTTTACGGTTCTATTACGTCTTCTGGTAATGCTGATTCAACCTCCGAGGCAGATACTGACACAATAGCTGGAGAAACAACTTCTAATTCTGGAGGTAGCGGTGAATCATCTTCAGATATTGATGTTGTTGGACTTGCTGTTTTTAAAGGTGACATACTGGTTGGAGAATTGACTGCTACAGAAACTATATGCCATTTGATTGTTACAAATGACTTAGAAGAATGTATTTTTTCTATCCCAAGTCCTTTTGATGAAGATAATTCGATTGATCTATATGTAACAATGAATGACAAAACTAAAAATAATGTTGAATTTGTGAATGGTGCGCCTTTTATTACATCTGATGTAAAACTTAATGCAAGGATACTATCAGCAGGAAAAAATACAAATTATTTTACTGACGATAATCTTAAACTAATAAAAAGTTATGCAAATTCTTATGTTAAAAATGAATTAGAAAAATATTTCTATAAAACTTCTAAAGATTATGAGGCAGATATAGCATTAATGGGAAAACATGCAGTAAGACACTTTACTACATGGGATGAATGGGTAAATTATGACTGGTTAGATAATTACACTAATGCTTTCTTTAATGTAAATGTAGATGTTAATATAGTCTCTAGTTATTTAATTTCGTAAAATTTGGAGGTATAGTGCATGATTATCATTGTATTAATTTTAAGTTTTTATGCATTTATTAAAACTGTTGGCTATGCAATTTATGAATACCAAGATAATTCTAATAAAATTGCTGCTGTTGTTATTACAATTCTAGCATTGGTTTCCCTTATTCGGTCCAACAGTTATTACAATTATTAGATAAGTTCAAAGCAAATAGAATAAAAAAAGAAGCAATAATAATTTAAATATTATCGCTTCTTTTTATCTATTTGTTATCTCTTTTTATATCATATACTATTGCATCTTCATTGTTGAATAAATAACTTCCATCTGTTGTGTCAGATTGAATTGGATTAACATCCTCACTATCATCAAATGCATCAAAGTCAACTTTATTTGCTTTAAAGCCAAACTTCTTGTTTGGTTTATCATCTGGAGTGTCATTTAATATTCCAGATTGGAACTTTTCAAAGTTAAATGTCTTAACTTTATGTGCTTCTTTATATTTCGAAGGCATAAAATCAAGTTTTGCAACTCCAGTAAAGCTTTTTCCTTTATCATCTTTACATTTAAATGCACAGCTCTTAAATGTAAGTGCTTGTAATTTACCAAGCTCAAAGTTTTTCTTCCAGCCCCATTTAACGCCTTTTAAGTCTCCATAAGAGACATCTTTTACACTAGAATTTCCAAGTAAGAATTGGTTTCCTTGTCCTTCTGCTTTCATATTCATATCTTGAGTAAATAGCCACTCTCTCTTGTCTCCAAATTCTTGTGACCAGAATTCATTTTCTTCTGGTGAAAGGTTACCAAAGACAATTTTTGATGTACAGTTAGAAAGAATTGTTCTTCTTGATGTTGCAACTGCATCTAATTGTTCAAGGTTCTGTGCTGTCACAATAGTTCCTACTTTATATTTTCTATATAGCGTAAATAGTGGTAATGTTGCTCCTGTTAAAAAGTCTGGGAATTCATCTATATATAACAAATGTGGTATTCTTGAGTTTTCACTTCCTGGTCTTTTTAAGACTGAACGTTGCATTGAAAGTAAGAAGAATAGTCCAAATGATTTTTGTAGTACTGGTCCAATGTCTCCTCTTCTTGTACATACCATTGTAACTTCTCCATTTTCAAGTGCTTTATCAAAATTAATATTGTTAGTTCTATTACACAATATATTCTTTAAACCTGGTATTCTAAGTAAAGCATCTAGTTGTGTAATTGCAACATGGACATATTTTTCAGTTTCAGGTCTCATTACTGCATCTGTATAAAAATGCTTCTTGAAATATCCAAGTTGTAATTTATGAAGTTCTGCAAGCTCAGGGTCTTCTTCTAGCTTTTTACACATATCAACAGCTAAGTCAAAGTCATTTAATATATCTAACATATCTTCAAGATTTGGTAAATCCCCATTATTTAATCTAGGATACATTTCAGCAAGAAGTATTGTTATATTTTCTACTGCTTGAGCTGCCGAATTTTGGAAGAATACTTCGTCTTCTGCTGGTCTTGTTGTACTATATGATGTTGCAATAATTGAAGATATAGCCGCTGCAATTTCTCCTGGTGCTCCATAAGAAAATGGATTTAGTCCAATAGAATTTGGATTATTTGGATCCACAACATTCATCTTAATATTAAAGTTCTTTACAACATCCATCATTCTACTTACTGATTCATAGTCTGGAGACATGAATGTTATTCCTAAATCTTTATATGTTATTTTTGGTCCATCACAATATATTAGCTTATTTAAATATGCCTTATATAGTTTTTCCTTTCCAGATACTGGTTCTAGCATATTTAATGTAAAGTTCTCATTTATATAATCATTTGTATAAGGGCAATTAATTGTTGCAAGTCCTGTCCTTAATGCTGTAAATCCCATCTCTTTTGATGCTTCTTTAAAGAAATACTTTTTCTCTATATCACGTGCCATCATTGGCTCTAATAATAAAGCTGTTTTTCCCATTCCAGAAGGTCCACAAACAAGCATTGGATCTGCTCTTCTGTTATCATATATTTTTACCGTTTTTCCAGTTTCTTTATCAGTTGAAATAACATTTTCGAAGCTATAAGCTCCTGTTTGAGTTGTTTTCTTAGATAAATCAATTCCTGTATAATCCCAAATTGATTCTTTTATTAATCTTGTATCTGCAACTCCAGCATAGCACCACCAGAAAATTGAGAAAAATGTTGTAAGTGGAATATATGCTGCAACTGATTGGAATGCTGGCTTTATAAGACTTGTATATTTTGTTACTATTTCAACGTAATTTGGAACCGATAGCAAAAACATCCATTGTGCTGCATTTATCCATTGTGTAAACATTGAAATTGCAATTATATATAAAGCTATTGCATACATATATACTATAACTAATTTAAATTTACCAGATGATGCATATTTTGAATTACCAGAAAATAGGAATGCTAAAACTGGACATGCAAGTGCAAGTGTATATGTTATAGGTCCCCAATATGAAACAGAAATACCTGTAAATATCATAAATAGCATTTCTACAATTCTATCTATTGCTATATAAATAGTTGCTAGAGTAAATATGTATGTAAAAAATGTATTTCTATCTGTTTTTAATACTTTTAGCAATTTATCAATATATTTCAAATTTTTCACCGCTTTCTTATCTTGTTTTTTTTATAAAACCATACATATATATTATGACATAAATCTACTAAAAAAACAAGTATTTTTATGTAAAACATTTGATTTAATCTAATAATTTGAGTTCTACATCTTCTACCTTATATTTGTTTGTTTCCTCATCTAATTTGAACTCAATTAACGTCTTAGTAAGATTTTCTTGTATTTGTCTTAAATCTGTTGTGAAATATAACTTTACATTTGATATTTCTACATTATTTGTAACAATTTCTTTAAAGCATTCTGCTGTATGCCTTTCATCTTCACAAACAATTATTAATTGTGGTAAAGTGTTAAATTCAGAATCCATTGGTACAAAATTTTCATAGAAATCTTTATACATTTTCATCTTATCAACTAACTTCTTTTTCCAATCTTCTTCTCTTCTTACTACTTCAAATAAGAATGTGATTGACTTAGAATTTTTAGTAAGTTTGACAGCTCCTCCTGTTGCTTTAAATACCTTTCCAAGAGTTTTTGCATTTAATGTTGGTTTAACTATATATTCATCAAAAGCTTTTACTTTATTTAAGTAAGCTATTATTACTTGGTTTCCCGCAAGCCTTTTTTTGATCATTGCAACAGGTTTTATATTGTCTGATTGTTGCCATTTGCATTCTATTCCTCTTGATGTTAAAAGGTATTTTCCCATTTTTTCTAGACAATATATTCTATATATTCCCTTGCCATCTTCAGATTTAAAGTAATATCTTGTTAATATTTTTGATTTAATAAGTTGCTCTAATTTGTTATTAAGCTTATCTTGAGATTTATATTCAATTCCCTTGTAGTCAAGCATTTGACATAGTTGTCTTGATGTAATAAATTCAAATTCATTTACAAGCTCAAGTATTGCAAAATGCAAATCATTAATATGTCCTATATTAATTTTATGTACTATCTGATTCATAGAAACATATCCGGTCTTTTCCATCAAATGTTTTAATTTCTCCTGGTCTTAACGCAAACGGAGATTTTTCTGCTTCAATTTCTTTATCTTCTATCATTTTTAGTCCTCCTTTTCATATATTAACAACTTTACCTTTCTCTTTTCTGGAATTATTTTTTTAATATATACGTTTACATCTTGTCCGTATTTGATATCATCTTTATATTCAGCAAGTCCTACTAGATTTGGTTTAAGTTCAATAAATATCCCATTTTTATCTTTTTCTGTTTCTCTTGCAATTCCCTTTACCACTGTTCCTTGCTTAAATTCTTTTATATTATCTTCCCATGTTCCTAAAAGCTCTTTATATGTAAAAGATATCCTATTTTTTTCTTTATCTATATCTTTTACCATAACATCTATATCTTGACCTATTTTAAATCTTTCATAAGGTGATTTTATTCTAGATACAGATATATCTTCTATATATAAAAGTCCACTAATTCCGATTATCTATTTCTATAAAGGCTCCATAAGGCTTTATTTGCTTTACTTTTCCTTTTACTATCATTCCTTTACTTAAGTTACTCTCTTCTATATTAAATTTATTATACATAAACTTTTATCCCCTTATCTTTCGTACGTTTTAATTATACTATTTTTTAATTATTTTTGCAAACTTTTTACCTCATCAGCTGTTAAATATCTCCATTTTCCTATTTCCAGTGATTTTACTGATATATTACCTATTTTTGTTCTATGAAGTGCCTTTACCTTTTTTCCAATTGCCTCACACATTTTTCTAACTTCTCTATTTTTTCCTTCATGAATTGTTATTTCTAATCTTGATATGTTTTTTTCTCTATCTATCTTTAATATTTTAACTATTGCAGGTTTAGTAATATAATCTTCAATTTCTACTCCATTTTTTAAAGTTTCTACTTCATCAGTTGTAATTTCACCACCTAGAGTTACAGTATATGTTTTAGTTACCTCATGTTTTGGATGTGTTATTTTATATACAAAGTCTCCATCATCTGTAAGTATTAATGCTCCTGAAGTATACATATCAAGCCTTCCGACAAGGTACTATTCTCTTATTGGTTTTAATCAAGTCCAATACGGTTTCTCTATTAAACTGGTCTTTCGCAGTTGTTACATAACCTATGGGTTTATTTAATAATATATATACATGATTATTATTCACTTTTACATTTCTATCTTTAAATGTAACTATATCTTTTTCTGGATTTACCTTTGTTCCAAGTTCGAAAACAGTTTCTCCATTTACTTTTACAAGGCCATTTGCTATGTACTCTTCACATTTTCTTCTAGATGCTATTCCACACATTGCAAGATATTTTTGAAGTCTAACTTCTTCCATTTTTATAAATTCCTTTCTTCTAAGCTATCAATAACATTTTCAAAATATTCAGGAAGTTTTGCTTCTATTTTCATTTGTTTTTTAGTAGTTGGATGTATAAATTCTATTGATTTTGCATGAAGCATTTGTCCCTCTACATTAAAAGGATTCTTTCCATTTGAATATACCATATCTCCAACAACAGGATATCCAATTTCTGCCATATGTACTCTTATTTGATGTGTTCTTCCTGTATCAATCTTTATTTCTAGAAGTGTAAAACCATCATACCTTTTTAATACCTTAAAATGCGTTATAGCTTTTTTCCCGCTTCCTTGTAACTGCCATTTTCTTTCTGTCTTTATCACTTCTACCTATTGGCATATCAATACTTGCCTCATTTTCTTTAACAATACCTCTAACTAGTGCTATATACGTCTTTTTTACTGTTCTATTTTTGATTTGCTCACTAATGTCTATATGTGCTCTATCATTTTTAGCAACAATCAAAACACCACTTGTATCCTTATCTAGTCTATGTACAATACCGTGGTCTAATTTCTCCTCCAATCCCTGATAATGAGCCTTTACATATATTCATTATTGCATTAACTAATGTACCATCAGGATTACCATTTGCTGGATGTACCACCATTCCTTTTGGTTTATTAACAACAATTATATCTTCATCTTCATAAAGTATATCTATTGGTATATCCTCTGCTTTAAGGCATGTTTCTTTTGCTTTTGGCTTTTCTATATAGATTCTATCTCCCTCTTGTACCTTATATGATGCCTTAGACTTTTTCCCATTTACTAGAATATTTCCTTCATCAATTAGCCTTTGAACAGCAACTCTTGATATATCATTATCAATCATGGTAATACTTTTATCTAATCTTGTCCCACTCAAATTTTTTTCTATTACATAATCACTCATATCTAGCTATTTTCAACATTTAACCTTTCATAAAATACAAAATTATCATCACTATGTAATTCTTTATAATTGTCATCTCTAGATAGTAGCATGTTTAATTTAGAATTTTTTGATGATATTACATTCGTTATTCCATATTCTTCAAACTTATCTTCATAATATACTCCTATGCTAGAAATATTTATGTAATCATTAAATATATTCACTCCTTCATTAAATTCAGGAGAATATAAATCTGCTCTAGAATCAATAAAAACTGGTATGCCTCTAAATAGTAAATAGCTTCCATAGTTATAATCATTAAATAATTTCATTGTCTCCAAATTAAGATTGCCATTTTTTGCTTCTTCTAATATATAATCTGCCATCTCTACTGGATATGAAGAAGAGTTTATATAATCATCATTCATTTTTTTTGCGTATATTGTAAATGTACAAAGCAAAATGGCAACAATAGATAAAACTTGTCCTAATCTACTTGTACACATTTCCATGAATTCTTCAATACCTTTTTTATCATATTTATCGGTAAAATCAACTATTAATCTTGTGAAAAATATTCCACCTATTATAACAAGCATTGAAAATTGTCTTCTTGACATAAATGTAAGTACTAATAGTCCACCTATCATAAATAAATTTTTTAATGATATTTTAGTGTCAGTAAATACTATTATTATTGTCAAAAGAGATATGCAAATTAATGATTTTGTGTGATTTGCAAGTGTCAATGGTTGGTGTTCTGAAATATTCTTAGTGGTTGTTCCTGACATAAGTTTAAATATGTGAGTATATGGCTCGTCTCCTATAGGTGTTAACATTCCCATAAGGAAGCATAGAAGTGCAATTAAGATTAACCACTTTGCTGCATCTCTTCTTTCTAATTTTATCTTATATGGATTTGCTTCTCTTCTATCCATAAGTTCTTTAAAACTATTGAATTTATCCTGAACTTGTAATAATTTTGCTTGTAATTTCTCTTGTTTTTCTGGTTTTTTATTCTTCTTTTCTAATTTGTTTATTCTTCTTTTTAAGAAAGCTATTCTAATTTTATACCAAAAGTAAGAATCTCTTATTTTTATAATTATATATTCTCCAATGTAAGGCATAAGTAGTATAAAGAAGAAATAGAATACTGCTGCATGCATATTAGCAATTAGAAGTGCTATAAGCATTAGTCCAAGAGCATACCTCTTCTTTTTAGTATCTAAGAAGCATTCTACAAAAAGTATCTCTAGCACGAATAATACAAATGTAACAAGTTGCGCACGCGCAGCAATAAAGTCATCCACTAAATACATTGTTCCAACTGTAATTATAAATGAAAAAAACACATTTTTATTTACTTTTGTATTTGTAACAAATAAAAGCACTCCTAGCATGCAACTTAATACTATTGTAGATATATATATTCCAGTCATTCCACCGCATAGAATACACCCAATACATACCTACATCATATAACCAGTGTGGATACGTGTAAGCTAAATCATGCCATGAGAATGGGTCTTGTCTATCTATCCCATTTTCAACTATATGTTTTCCAATTGCTATTGTATAATATGTATCATTTTGGAGAGTCCTAGGTGCAAATGCAAATGAAAACAAGATTATACCAATAATTGCAAGTACACAAAATTTTATCTTCGTATTTTTATTCATTTTTCTTTACCTTCTTTTTCTATAAATATACATGTATTATATATTTAAAACTAAAAAAGGACAAGAGTTTTTTTAAATCTCTTGTCTCTTTTTTGCAATTAATGCTTTTATTTTCTTTCCTTCTTCTTTATACATTTTCTCATGCTCTGTTTCAATATTTATTTCAAATATATTTTCTTCTTGTAAATCATAGGTTTTAGATATTACATTAAATCCTGCTTCTTCAAAATACTTAAGGCTATCATTAAAAAGTCCATCATCATCAGTTTTAAAATAGATTTCTCCTCCATCTTCTAAAAACTCTCGATATAGCATAAGTTGCTTTGTATGAGTTAGTCTCTTTTTCTTGTGCTTAGGTCTTGGCCATGGATTACAAAAATTTATATATATTCTACTAACCATATCTTCTCTTGACATAAATAAATGTATTCTTTCTATATCATGCCTTGTAAGTATAATATTTTCTGGCTCTATGTTTATTTGTTTGTATGCGTTTTCTATATTTCTTTTACTAAGTCCAAGCATAGCATCTACCATATCTACTGCAATGTAATTTATGTTAAGATTGGATGATGCAAGGCTTGCAATAAATGAACCTTTGCCACAGCCAAGTTCAATATGAATTGGCTGTGGTCTTTTAAAAGATTCATTCCACTTTGTTTTTAAAGTTTCTGGGTTGTCTACATAAAATTTACATGCTTCAAGTTCTGGTCTTGCCCATTTTTTATATCTAATTCTCATTATTTATAGTATTCTACTCCTGATTCAAATATCTTTTGGTCTGGATTTCCTGGAACATTTTTGATTATTCCTTTATAGCTTCTTTCTGAATGTCCCATCTTTCCTAAAATTCTACCGTCTTTACTTGTAATTCCTTCTATTGCATATACTGAGCCATTTGGATTATATCTTATATCATAAGTTGCATTTCCATCTAAGTCTACATATTGTGTTGCAACTTGTCCATTTTCTATTAATGTTTTTAGTACTTCATCACTTGCAACAAACTTACCTTCTCCATGAGATATTGGTATTATGAACTCTTCTCCTAAATCTACCTTATTAAACCATGGTGATAGTTTTGAAACAACCTTTGTCGTAACCATCTTAGATTGGTGTCTAGCTATATCATTGTATGTAAGTGTTGGCATTTCATCTGTCATATCAATTATATCTCCATAAGGTAATAATCCTAGTTTAACTAATGCTTGAAATCCATTACATATACCTAAAATCAAGCCGTCTTTTTCATATAAATGCTTATGTACTAACTCTTTTAATCTTGGATTCCTAAATACTGATGCAATGAATTTACCTGAACCATCTGGTTCATCTCCTGCGCTAAATCCTCCTGGAATCATTATTATCTGTGATTCTTCTATTTGTTTTGCAAATGCATTTATTGAATTTTCTATATCATGTGATTTTAAGTTCTTAAATATTTCTACATTTACAGTAGCTCCTGCATCTTCAAATGCTTTACTTAGGTCATATTCACAGTTAGTTCCTGGAAATACTGGAATAAATACTCTTGGTTTTGCAAATCTTGAAGTAGCAACAATCTCACACTTTTTATCACTTAATATATTCTCACATTTTTCTTTTATTTCTTTTGCTTTAGTTGGGAATACTTTTTCAAGTGGTTCTTCCCATACTTTTATAAGCTCATCTAAATCAAGTTTTGTATTCTTAATCTCGATACTGCTTTCTTTAGTTGTATGTCCTAAAACTTCTGCTTTTGGAACATTTACATCTTCTGCAAGTTCAATTATGAAGCTTCCATACATAGGAGTAAATACATCAGTATCTTTTTCAAACTTAAAGCCAATTTTGTTACCCATGCACATTTTTGTAATTACATCTGCTATTCCACCATTTCTAACTGTTGAAATAGATATTGCTTTTTTACTCTTTATCAAATTATGTACTATTTCATAATTATCTGTTAGATCGTCAAAATCTGGTAAGAAGTCTTTATCAACCTTTGTTTTTAATATAACTACCTTTGAATTTGTATTTTTAAATTCTGTTGATGTAACAAAATTTGTATCTACTGTTCCAACACAGAATGATGTAAGTGTTGGTGGAACATCTAACTCGTTATATGAACCTGACATACTATCTTTTCCACCAATAGCTGCAATGTTTAATTTTTCTTGCACATAATATGCTCCAAGTAATGCTGCAAAAGGTTTTCCCCATCTTGTACTATCATCTCTTAGTCTTTCAAAATATTCTTGAAGTGTAAGCCATGCTTTTTTATAATCTCCACCTATTGCTACATATTTTGTAAGTGATTCAATTATTGCATATACAGCTCCATGGAATGGACTCCACATTGCAATTTCTGGATTGTATCCATAAGTCATAATTGTTCCTGTATTTGTGTATCCCTTTAAAGTTGGAATTCTTGCACACATTCCTTCTTGTGGTGAAAGCTGATACTTTCCACCATATGGCATTAAAACAGTTCCAGCACCTATTGAACTATCAAATCTTTCAACTAATCCTTTTTGTGAACAACAATTTAAGTCAGAAATAGTTTCTTTCCATGTTTTTTCTATATCTTTTGAATCTTTATGTTTTGTAAAATAGCTGTTTTCATAATCTGGTTTATTTACTGTTACGTTGCTTTTCTTTACATCTCCATTAGTATTTAAGAATTCACGACTTATATCTACAATAAGTTTATTTCTCCAATACATCTTTACTCTTGGAGTTTCTGTAACTTCTGCGACAACAGTTGTTTCAAGATTTTCTTTGCCTGCTAAGTCCATAAACTTATCTACATTTTCTTTAGCAACTACAACTGCCATTCTTTCTTGTGATTCTGATATTGCAAGTTCTGTTCCAT
>CANRCJ010000006.1 GCA_947629105.1 uncultured Clostridia bacterium
CACAAATAAACAATATAATCCATTTTAAATTATTTTTTATAGCTTCTTTTATTTTCTCCTTGTTTATCTTCATCTGTTACCCTTTCGTACTTCTAAATGTTCTACATTTTGTTTATTATTTACAATATATTATCGTTTCTTATTTAATTACTACTTTTCCACTAAGCTTTGAAACTTGTCGCTAAATTCCTTATAGTGTTTTTTCATATTAATTGGTTTTAAGTCTTTATCAGTAAAACAGTGTTTTGTTTCTGCAGTAAGCACTGTCTTTCCTGTCTTTTTATCTGTAACATCATATCCAACTGTCATTCTAACACCTGTATATTCCTTCATATATGTTCTAATTAATATCGTGTCTCCAAATGTAACATGATGTTTATATTCACAGCTGACTCCCAATACTGGTATTGTTATATTATTTTCCTCCAATAATTCAAATGGCATATCTAATTCTTCTAGCCAATATGTTCTTGCTTCTTCAAAATATCTAATATAGTTTGAATGGTGTACAACTCCCATTTTATCTGTTTCATAATAATTAATCTTTCTTTCATATACAATTTCCATAATCTTTGCTTATGTAAGCGTTCCTCCTTTTTATATTGTATTATATCTCTTAAATTTAACTTTGTAAATAACTATCTCCTGTCTCATAATTAATTGTAATTCCTGGTTGCACATTATAACAATACACATTAAAGCATACTCCTTGTCCATTATCTTCAACAGAATATGCTTCCATCTCTACCCCATTTGCAACTAGATTATTTCCTTCAAAAATTGGCGTAACTCTATATAAGACATGATTATTAGGATTCTCTTCTATATAGTCATCAACCATATTTTCATAAGGAAGCATCGCAGTTGTATTCATATAACCTGTTCCAGTTATTAGATTGCGCTCATTATCATTTTCTCCTGCAAGTTGCCATCCTATCAAGTGACAACGTTCATATAAGTGTTCTCCTTTAACTATACTTTTATCAAAGTAATTCTGTTTCCACCCTGTCGGGGTTATAGAACTAATACTTTCTCTTTTTTCTCCTTTAGCCGGCATTATATCAGTGCAAATATTAGCATACGCAGCTCCACATCTTCCTAAAATATCTAATTCACTATACTTTTCAAATGGTTCTTGTGTATAATCTGCTTCTGTAAAATATGGAACATTATTGTTTATTAAAACAGCATAATTTTCTCCATCAAATTCTGGTATCGTACTTAAATCAATATAAGATACAGTTTGACTTGTTGTGTCCATATTTACTATATTGTTTCCATCTACATTATTTCCAACAAAAGTAATACATAAACCAATTATCAAAAATATCATAGGTATAATACCTGTTGCAACATAAGATTTCTTTCTTCTCTTTCGTTTAGCCATAATTTTCTTCTCCTATTTTTCTAAAATATAATATTTACCATTTCTGTATTGGTATAAATCGCCATACTTTGCGCTTTTTAAAATATCTTTTGGAAATTCTATTTCCTCAAATATTGATTTGTTATTTATTTGTCCATATTTAGTCTCATCTACAAGCCATATACTATTATCTGTTTTTCCATTAAAACTGTAAATATGTCCTTCTATTCTGTTTTGTTCAAGATATTTCTTTTGTTCTTCCAGCAATTTATTTACCATATTTTGTATGTCATATTGTACTTCTTTAGTTAGATTTTTATCTAACACATATCCATTATTATCCTTTCTAAGTACGCTGCCAACACCTATATTACTTGGAAGTTTCTTTTCATCCACAGTAATAACTTCATGGCTTTTGTCTTGCTCACAAGCAGAAAGATTATACGTTCCATCTTCTTTATTTTTGTGATACACAAAATACATTGTATCTTTATTCTCATTTCTATTTGCAATATTTTGTAAAATCTTTACACGTTCTACATTAATTTTATCTCTATACATTGCTGTTATCTTTCCTTGACTTTGCAATTCTTCTATAAGTGATGTATCCTTTTTCATTGGTTCAATGTTATTAAGTTTGCTTTCTTGTTTATTTATAAATTCCTTTAAATCATTAATAAAATTTTGAACTATATTATTTTCTTCTCTTTTGTTTTCCAAGTCATTAGAATTATTTAACTCCAAATTTATATCACTCCTATTAAGTTACAAATTAAAAGGGGGCTTTGGACATAAATTTACCAGACCCCCATTTTATTTTTTTATTCAAATACTAGTTCTTTTGTCTCACTTAAGTTAATTGTTTTTGTTCTATTTCCTAGTACATCATCAATATATACCTTTACAGTAACTGTTCCTATTCCTGAAATTGGTACTGTAATATTTGTTTCATTCTCTTTATGAGACTTTTCATATACTTTATCACTTTCAACCATAACTCTTACTTTTACACTCTTTGGAGCAACTGGCTGTTTTGTTACTGTATTTGTTGTGTTATCTATAACATTTTCATATTGTTCCTTATAACCAAGTAAAGATTTCAAATTAATCTTAACTGTTCCATTTACCAATTGTCTTATTTGATTTACTGTAATTGTCATACTAGAACCTTTTTCTACAGATGATCCTGCTTCTAAGCTTTGTTTTAAAACAATTCCATCATCTCTTGTTCTGTCTTCCTCTGTAAGTGTTGTGCTTACTTTTATTCCTGCTGCTTCTAATTCTGCAATAGCATCAGATTGTTTCTTTCCTACAACATTTGGAACTGTAGTTTCTTCTATTCCTTTGCTTACAGTTATTGTTACAGTTGAGCCTGCGCCAACTTCTTGTTCTGGGTCTACATCTTGTTTTATTACAACGCCTTTTTCAACCTTTTTGTCGTATTCTTCAACTACAACAACCTCTAATTCCTTATCTTCTAATGCTTTCTTTGCTTCAGATTCTTCCATTCCTGTAACTTTTGGTACTATCGTTAGCTTTTGTCCTAAACTTACAACTATTTGTATTTTTGTATTTTCTTTAATCTTATAATTTGTCTTATATTCTGGATTTTGTGATATTACCTGTCCCTTTTCTACTGTTACATCATATTTTTCTTCTTGGACTTCATACGTAAGTTTAGTATCTTTTAAAGCGTTTTCTACTTCTTCCACTGTTTTACCAACTAAATTAGGTATTTGTATGTCTTTTGACTTTGTTAAATTAAATACTAATACTGTTCCTCCAAGACTAACTCCAAATAATATTAGTAATATAAGTACAACGGTAAAAATTTTATGCTTTTCAAAGAAGTTTTCCTTCTTTTTCTTCTTTCCGCTCTTTTCATCCTTTTCCTTTATTTTATCTTGTATATTTTTCTGTTCAAGTGTAGGTATTACTTGTGTTGGGAAATCATTTTCTACTGCTGCCATTGATACAAAGTTTCCATCTGGATTTTTAAGTGCAAGTGTTAAATCTTTAAGCATTTCTGTTGCTGTTTGATATCTTAGATTTGGATCCTTCCTCATTGCCTTCATTATTATTTTATTTACTGCTACTGGAATTGCAGGATTTATATTTATTGGCTCAACTGGTTGTTCTTGCATGTGCTTTAGCGCAACAGAAACTGGTGTATCAGCATCAAATGGAACTCTGCCTGTTACCATTTCATATAGTACAACACCCAATGAATATAAATCAGATTTAGCATCAGTATATCCACCCCTTGCATGTTCTGGTGAAAAATAATGAACTGAGCCAAGTGTTGTTCCAAATGCAGTTATTGTAGAATTTGATACAGATTTTGCTATTCCAAAATCTGTTACCTTTGCTATTCCGGTCTTCTGTAATTATTATATTATGTGGTTTAATGTCTCTATGTATTATGTTATTTCTGTGAGCTGTTTCTAGTGCAGATGCTATCTGTATAGCTACATTTACACTCCATTTCCAACTTAGTGCACCATCAGATAAAATTATTTCTTTTAATGTTTTTCCTTGTATTAACTCCATTACTATGTAATACAAGTCGCCTTCATGTCCTACATCATATACTGATTCAATGTTTGGATGAGTTAAGCTTGCAACAGCTTGTGCCTCTGTATTAAATCTTTTTATGAATTCTTCATCTGTTGTAAATTCATCTTTTAGTATCTTTACAGCCACATACCTATTTAATACATGACATTTTGCTTTATACACAGTTGCCATTCCACCGTTTCCTATTTTTTGTAATATTTCATATCTGTTTCCTAATAATCTTCCTTCTAAGTTCATAATTCTTCACTCCCCTAGTTCTTTATAATAACAACTGTTATGTTGTCAACACCACCTGCATCATTTGCCATTTCAACTAACAGTTCATTACTGTTTTCAAAATGCTTTGTTATAGTCTCATATATCTTTGTATCATCTACCATATTTGTAAGCCCATCAGATGCCATCACTATAACATCACCTTCTTGGAAATTCTTAACCATAATGTCAGGTTCTAAAACGTCGAAACATCCAAGAGCCTTCATAAGCATATTCTTTTTTGGATGGTGCTTTGCTTCTTCTTTTGTAATTGTTCCGATCCTTTACTAATGTCTCAACATAACTGTGATCATTTGTAAGTTTTCTAATAAACTTATCTCTAATCCTATATATCCTACTATCTCCAATATGTCCTATATATGCTCTATTATTATATATTAAACAAATCTCTAAAGTAGTACCCATATTTTTTAATTCTTCAGACCCTTGTGCAATATCAAAAACTATTTTATTTGCGTATTCCATTGAATCTTTTATAAGTTCTTGAATACTCTCTTTATCATGTTCAATAATATCAAAACGGTTTTTTATGTATCTTGTTGCTGCATCTATTGCAAGTCTACTTGCAATTTCTCCTCCTTCATATCCGTCCCATGCCATCTGCAAGCATATAAAGTGTTAAATTTTCGTTTTCATCAGATATATAATAATAATCTTCATTTTGTTCTCTTATTCTGCCTTTATCTGATTTTGCTAAAACCCTCATTATTTACCTTCCTTCACCTCTTTTTCTCCTTAGTTGTCCACAAGCCGCGTCTATGTCTGAACCAAGTTCTCTTCTTATTGTTGCAACTATACCTTTGCTATTTAAGTAATCTCTAAATTTTATTATGTTTTCATTTGTACTTTTAGAAAATTTACCATCTTGGATTTTATTAATTGGTATGAGGTTTACATGGCATAGCATTCCTCTTAATAAATTTACTAATTCTTTTGCATCTTCTTCATTATCATTATTATCTTTAGCTAAAGCATATTCAAATGAAATTCTTTTGTTTGTTTTTTCTATATAGTATCTACAAGCTTCCATAAGTTCTTCTATATTATATTTATTATTTATAGGCATCATAGCACTTCTTTTTTCATTATTTGCTTGATGTAATGATATTGATAATGTACACTGCATGTCTCTATCTGCAATTTCATAAATTTTAGGAACTATTCCACAAGTTGAAATACTTATATGTCTTGCACCAATTCCAAGTCCTTTAGGGTAATTTATTATTTCTATTGCTTTCATTACATTATCAAAATTGTCAAGTGGCTCTCCAATTCCCATAAATACTATATTAGATATCTTTATATTTAGATCCTTTTCTACTGCTAAAAGCTCTTCTACAATCTCACCAGCACTTAAATTTCTTATAAATGCAATTCCTGTTGATGCACAAAATTTGCATCCCATTTTGCATCCTACTTGAGATGATACACATATTGTTCTTCCATGCTTGTACTCCATTACAACTGTCTCGATTGCATTTCCATCTAATATATCAAATAAGTATTTTACTGTTCCGTCAATTGAAACCTGCTTCTCCAAAATATTAAAGTTACATATTGTAAATTCTCGTTTTAATTTTTCTCTTAAATCTAGTGATAGATCTGTCATTTCATCAAAACTCGTTACATTTACTTTATATAGCCACTGAAATATCTGGTCAGCTCTATAAGGTTTCTCTCCTAGCTTTTCTAATTCTCGTTTTAATTCAATTATACTATAATCTTTAATGTTTTTCATAAATATTCTTTCTTTAAATTACATGTTCTCCAAATAACTTATATCACAACTATAATCTTTTTGCAATATATTTGACGAATTTTTAGAGATTACCAAGAACCTCCGGCCTCCGCCTCCAGATCCACCGCCTGAAAAGCCACCTCCACTAAATGAGCCTCCGCTACTACTGCTTGATGGACTAGATGACATAGCAGATTGTGCGGATTTCATTGTACTATTCATAAAATGATTAAAACTATACATATTAAATGTGCTGTATCCTACATACCAATCTGGTGCTTGCATTGCTATTGTTTCAAACTGGCTCATCCATACATCCGATACACCTAGTGCATAAGTGTATGGAAGAATATTATAAAAGTATTCAGGATTTTTCTTTACTAATGCTTCAAGTTGAGGTTTTTCTGCAGTTTCTAAAAATCTTTTAAAGCCTTTTAACTTTCCTAAAATCTCATTTCCATATGGTGTCCTCTTAGGCATTATTTTAAGAAATACTGCCAATACAACTATTGCTATTATTGAAATAATAAAGGTTAATAAATACATTTTATCTTCTGCTAATGTTGGTCCTATCATTGCAAGCCAAGGTACTCCTCCATATATTCCTCCCCATAATATAGCAAATATTTTAGGTATTTTTATTTTGCCTATAAGACTTCCTATCATTATAGTAAATCCAATTCCGTGGAAAGATAAGTGCAATTGGTAACATTGCAATTTCTCCATTATCAATAATTGGTTTTAATGTTATCAAAATAAATATTGCAATAATCATTAATATTAAATATTTACCTTTTCCACTTGCTGATGACTCAAAAATCTTACTTTTATTTTCCTTTGAGTTTATCTTTTTCTTTATTCTATCTAATGTTGTATAGAATTTATCATATAAATCTGATGCAGTTACTGAATTTTTTGTCTTAAAAAGTCCATCAAAGAATAGCCTTTCACTTTCATTACTTCCGTCATAATCTTTTAACTTAGTTATTTTAAATCCTTTTGACGTTGAAAAAAGTGCTTTTTCTTCTATTTCTTCAATTTTTAAAAATCCCTTATCAGCTAGATAAATAAGTAGTGATATAACTCCCTTTGTATCTGCCGAACCATTATATAAAAATCCTACTTCAGCTGAGTTGTACCCTTCTGGTGGATAGAATTCAACTGTTTCAACCACTTGTTCATCCTTTCCGTATTTTGTCCATAATACATCAGCAATTAAAACAAATACTAAGCAAAGAATTATTACAAATATACAAAATAAGTCAATATTGATACTTGCCCCAATAAAATAATTTTCTGGCAAAGTAAGCCTAACCGTTAATGCTTGTCCCTCTTCTAGTCCATATATTGTATTTCCTGTGATAACATTTCCATTTACGTTATATGATACATTAGAACTACTAGTAGAACCTGCAAACCCACTTGAAAATCCAAGAAGCGATTTATCAAATGATTTTGGCATTGTTATAGTAAATGAAACATTATCAATCGTTGTATCCCATTCATCTCCAATTAAATTAAAATATAACTCATCTGCATTTTTCACTGGGTCTTTTCCGATATTATATTTATACTTTATTGTATATGTATGTTTTCCTGTAAGAGTCGTATTTGCGTCTCCTATTTTAATAACTTTATATCCATTTTCGTTAGAAGTTGTAAATTTATCACTAACACTTATATCGCTTATCTTTGCTCTATTGTTTGACTTAGTTCCATCTAATCTTGTTATAGAATTTCTTAATGGTATTTTCCTATATATTCCATGTTTTGGTACATTAAAATTGGCCGTAATTGTTTCTGTAATATCGAAAGTATTATCTTCATTTACAACCATATTAATTTTATAATCATCTATAACATAGTCATATGTATATGTATATGCATGGCAGTTATTAGGAAGCATTACAAAAATCATTACAATTAAAGTTAATATAATAGCTTTTATTTTATTTCTTACCATATTTATAGATCCACCTTTACATTATTTTTTTCTTCTGTATCTGCTTCAAACATATTGGCTGAGTGAAAACCAAATATATTAGCAACTATATTACTAGGGAACATTTTAACTTTATTGTTAAAAATTCTTACAGTTCCATTATAATACTTTCTGCTATTTGCTATTTCATCTTCTACCTTAGTTAAATTATGACTTAACTCAATAAAACTTTCACTTGCTTTTAAGTCTGGATAATTTTCAGCAACAGCCATAATAGTTGATAATCCTTTAGTTAACTCCTCATTTATATTTAATTTTTTATCCATTGACATACTGTCATAAGTATTTGTTCTTAAAGATGTAATTTTTTCTAGAGTTTCTTTTTCATATTGTTCATAACCTTTTACTACTTCAACTAGATTAGGCACTAAATCCCATCTCTTTTTTAAGTACACATCCATTGTTGAAAACGCTTCTTTTACTAAATTATCTGATTTTACAAGTCCATTATATGCTATAAAAACATATATCAATATTACCGCTATTAATACTAGAATTATATACAATCCCATTTTACTTCTCCTTTTTATTTTTTTATATTATTATTATTATACATTTATGCACTTTTATTTTCAACTATTTTTTTATTTGTATTCTTTCAATATTTCATACATTCTTAGTTTCATCTTGCATACCTTATTTTCTTTTATTACTAAAACCCAAATGTACACTAATACAAAGAAATATGCAATGTTACAATAAATTATACTAATATATGTAACAATAATTGTAAGAATAACTGCCATTATATTTGATATTATATTGGTGTATTTTAAAGAAACCGCCCTTCCAAAAAAGATATGTAATATATGTTTCAAAATTCTCCCTCCGTCTAATGGATATATCATTATCATATTAAACATGAAAATTAACACATTTGTATATATTAATAAACTCGTTTCTATATTAAATATCATATTTCTTTTGCTGAGCAAAAGTCCTAGTATTAATATTACATTTACTATTGGCCCTGCTAACGTTATTATTAATTTCTTTACAGTCAATAGACTTCCTTTAACAATTTTTTTGTTATAGTTATTAATATCTATCTTGAAAGATACTGCAAATCCTATCGGCATTATATTTAGTCTTTGTATCTTTAGTCCTAAAAGCATTCCGCATATCATATGTCCGGAGTTCATGTAAAAATGCAAAAAACATAAGTAATAAATAGATTTCTATATCTCCACTCAGGCAAAAAAATAAGACAAATATAAAAACTTTTAAGTTAAACTTTATTTGCATGCAGTTACCTCTTTTCATTTAAAAGTTTAATATTAGTCTTGGGTCTATACAAGTATCATTAATTCTTATTTCAAAATGTAAATGTGAGCCTGTTGCATTTCCGAGTTGAACCAACCTTTGCAATCTCCTGTCCTTGTGTAACCTCGTCTCCGCACTTTTACTAAAAGTTCACTACAATGCGCATATACAGTTTTTATTTCTCCATTTTCTAGCATTATATATTTTCCATAGGTTGGAGATTCTCTTGATATTATAACCTTTCCATCAGTTGCTGCAACAATCTTTGTTCCTGTATTTGCACCTATGTCTATTCCTTTATGATATGTAGATACTATACTAGATGTTGATTCTCTTGTCCCATACTCAGATGTTACATATCCTGTTATTGGAAGAACAAATGAATAATTATTCTTTATTCTATCTGTTTCACTCATTTCAACTGAACTAATTTCTTCTTGTCCTGTTGTTTCTTCTACCATTCCGTACTTCTCCACCTTGTACATTTTGCACTTCCGCATTTGTTGGCATTATGCTATCTTGATTTTCTTGACTTACACTTTCTCCTTCTTCTTTATTACTTTGTTCTTGTTTTGCTCCATCCTCACCTTGTTCTTCATTATCACTATCTTGATTCTCATTATTTTGCTCCACTCCATTTTGCTGTTCATCATTATTTTGATTTTCCTCTATCCCATTGTTAAATATATACCCTCTTATTGCCTCTATTACAGAATTATAAATCGAAACAAAATCTACATCATGAGATATAATCTCATTTGTTTTATTTAAAGCCTCTTCAGAAAAGCTATAATTCGTTGTATTTATTAGATAAAATATGAAATACATTAACATACATATAGTAATTTGCAAAGCTAATTTTTTAAGTAATCTAAAATTCTTTGGTTCATCTGATACATTTACAGTTGCTCTTTTTGTTCTTTCTCTTAAATTCTGTCTTCTTGCATAAATTTCTTCTGCTCTTCTTATTCTTTCATCTTGACTCAAAAGCCTTTCCATTTGTTTCTCCTCCTATATTTTAAAGCTTATGTTTATATATAATTTATATGTTTTGGAAAAGCTTTTTATCACAAATATAAAAACAGTATAATATTTTATTTGCAAAATATTATACTGTTTTCTTATTATGCCTTAATTAGCTATACACAAAATTATACCAATTATGGTTGTTATTCCAAGCAATATGCTTGATATCTGTAACTTTTTATATTTTATCTTCATCTTAGCGAGGCTAGTTTTATTCTCCTTTGGCTTTTCAATATTTTTTATATAATCTTGTATAACATATTCCGCTTCCCTAACCGCTAATTCATAACTACCATTTGATTGCTCTTCAAATTTATTTACATTTCTATTTTCTACTGTCTCTTTTTTCTTCACATTACTATTATTTTTAAGTATCACTATTGCTTCATCAACAATATTTGATGGCAAATCTTTTAATACAATAATATTTTTCATTTGACTTACATCCATCTAACTTATGTACCTCCTTGTATTTTCACTTTAATATAATTATTTCCATATTTTGAAATAATATACAAGGTACATGTTGTAAAAAGTTATTGCTTTTCGTTATTATTCCCTGCTGCAATAATAATGCTTATATCATCTTGTTTATTATATTTTGTAATTATATCATTTGAAAAAGATGCAATCTCATTAGATAATATAATTGTTTTACAATCATTCTTTATTAATTCTTCTATCTTTTTGTCTGTATTTTCTGGTTCTTCAATATCATATACATCAAACCCTAAATTCTTGAATACTTTAAAACTTTTGGTATCATCTTTTGTTTTAAGCCATGATACTTTCATTTTTATCACCTAAAAATAGTATCTTTAATTTAGATTTTTTTATACTGTTTTAAGCATCCATTTTATCCCATAAAACAACTTTATTATTTTTCAAAGTTTCTTTTACATCTATGATTCTTTGGTTTGAAGAACCTCTAAATCTTAGCGACGGATTTTTTAATTCTTCTACAAATTTGCCATCAACAACATAATCTATGTATTTTAATAACTCATGTGTTGTTTCATTCGTCTTATCCATTTTATTTAATACTTGTTCATCAAAAAGGAATCCTGTATAACACCATATTTTTTTATTAGGATATATTTCTTTTGCCTTTTTCACAACAGGAAGTAAACCTTCTTGATTTTTTGGCTCTAGTGGTTCTCCTCCTAGTAGTGATAGCCCATTTATATAATCTGGCTTTAATGCTTCCATTACTTCGTTCTCTTCTTTTTCTGTAAATTCATTTCCATAGTTAAAGTCCCATGCTTCTTGGTTAAAGCAGCCTTTGCAGTGGTGATTGCACCCACTTACGAATAATGATACACGTACACCTGGTCCATTTGCTACATCACATTTTTTTATTGTTGCATAATTCATTTTATATTTTCCCCTTTATTATAAGTGTAATACTCTTGACTTTATCTCTTTAGTTTTTCCTTCATTCCAGAAGTTTTCTCCTAAATATCCACAAGTACGTCTAACTACATTCATTTTGCTTTTATCTTTGTTTCCACAGTTTGGACATTCCCATTCAAAATGATCATTTATCTTTATTTCTCCATCAAATCCACATACTTGGCAATAATCTGATTTTGTATTAAATTCAGCATATTGGATATTATCATATATGAATTTAACAACTTCCTCTAATGCATCTAGATTATGTCTCATGTTTGGAACTTCTACATAAGAGATAGCTCCACCTGTTGATAGCTTTTGGAAATCACTTTCAAATTTTAGCTTGCTAAATGCATCTATCTTTTCTCTTACATCTATGTGATATGAGTTTGTATAATATCCTTTATCTGTTATATCTTCAATGCTTCCAAATTTTTCTTTATCTATTCTTGCAAATCTATAGCATAGGCTTTCTGCAGGTGTTCCATATAGTGCAAATCCAAGTCCTGTTTCTTCCTTCCATCTAGCTACTGTATCTTTTAGATGTTTCATTACTCTTAGTGCAAATTCTCTTCCTTCTTCTGTTGTTTGTGATACGCCTTTTACCGCTTTTGTCATCTCATATATTCCAATATATCCAAGTGAAATTGAAGAATAGCCGCCTTTTAATAGCTTATCAATCTTCTCGCCCTTTTCTAGTCTTGCAATTGCTCCATATCTCCAATGTATTGGGCTTACATCAGCAGATGTACCAAGAAGTGCATAATGTCTACACATTAATGCTTCTTTGCAAAGTTCTAGTCTTTCATCTAATAATTTCCAGAATTTTTCTTCATCATGTCCTGCAATTATTCCAATTTGTGGTAAGTTGATACTAACTACACCTTGATTAAATCTTCCTTCGAATTTATATTTTCCATTTTCATCTTTCCATGGAGCTAAGAAACTTCTGCATCCCATTGGGCTGAATACATTGCCTTCATAATTCTCTCTCATCTTTTTAGCTGAAATGTAATCTGGATACATTCTCTTTGAAGAACATTTTACTGCAAGTTTAGTTAAATAATCATATTTTCCACCTTTTAAGCAGTTGTGTTCATCTAGAACATATACAAGTTTTGGGAAAGCTGGTGTTACATATACGCCTTTTTCATTCTTAATTCCTTTATATCTTTGTTTTAGAATTTCTTCAATAATCATTGCGTTTTCTTCAATGTATTCATCATCTTTATCAAGATTTAGGAATAATGTTACAAAAGGAGATTGTCCATTTGTTGTCATTAATGTATTTATTTGATATTGAATAGTTTGAACTCCTGCACTTAGTTCTTCTTTTAATCTTTGCTCAACTAATTCATTAATCATTTTTTCTGATAATGAACCATCTTCATTTAATTCTTCTATTTGTTTTCTAAATTTTTCACGACTCTTTCTTAAATATTTACCTAAGTGTCTTATATCTACTGATTGTCCACCATATTGAGAACTTGCAACAGATGCAATTATTTGTGTTACTACTGTACATGCAACTTGGAAACTCTTTGGTGATTCTATCATCTTTCCATTCATTACAGTTCCATTGTCCAACATATCACTTATATTTATTAAGCAGCAGTTATGTATTGGTTGTAAGAAATAATCTGCATCATGGAAGTGCAAAATTCCTTCTTCATGTGCTTTAGAAATTTTTTCTGGAAGCAACATTCTTTTTGTTAAATCTTTTGAAACTTCTCCGGCTATTAAGTCTCTTTGTGTTGATGCAATTACTGCATTTTTATTAGAGTTTTCTTCCATTACATCTTTATTAGAATTTTTAATTAAGCTTAATATTGATTCATCTGTTGTATTTTGTTTTCTTATTAATGCTCTTGTATATCTATAAACTATGTACTTTTTAGCTAAATCATATTTTCCAATTTCCATTAATTTTTGTTCAATTATGTCTTGTATATCTTCAACAAGTATTCTTTTTTTGCCTAAATCTTCTATGTATCCTATAATATTATTTATTTCTTCCTCGCTTGCTTTTTCTTTTCCTCTTACCTCGTTATTTGCTTTTTCAACAGCTGTTACAATTTTATCTCTTTCATATTCTACAGCTCTTCCATCTCTTTTTATTACTTTCATAGTTTTTCCTCCCCTTGTTTAAATTCATGCTCATTATATATTTATAATTTTGGCTAATTCTGTTGCATTTGCAACAACCTTTTTGACTAATTTTTGTTTTAATTCTCTGATAAGGTTTTTAAGAATTATTACAAATTTATTACAATTTTAATACAAAATTATATTAAATTTCGATATTTTTTCAAAAGCATTGGTTTAGAAGTATTTTTTCATCATGTCTAATTGTTTTCCTTCGTTTTTTATGTTGCATTTGCAACAGACTTATGATATTATTTTGTCAATGGAGGCAAATTATGAAAGATAATCTTGAAATTTCAAAGTTTATAAATGAATTTTCTTCTAATTGTTCAAAAGTTCAAGTAAAAGATTTTGAAAAAGGAGAAACAATTACTACATTTTTAGTTAATCGTAATCAATTTTGTATATTAATATCAGGCATTGCAGACCTTGTAAGATATGACTATAATGGAAACAGGATTGTTACTGAACGTTTTTCAGATAATTCTATCTTTGGTGAAACTTTTTATAAAATTAATACAAATAGTGAATTCGTTGTAGAAGCTAAAGATAAGTGTAAGGTTCTGCTTTTCTCTTATGATGATATAAATCAAAAATGTAAAGCACATTGTTCCTTTCATAAAAAACTAATTGATTTCTTTCCAACTCTTGTAATTTCAAAAATCACTGATTTAACTTCTCGAATAGACCTATTATCCAGAAGAAGCACAAGAGATAAACTACTTGGCTACTTTAATTTGCTTTCTAAAGAGTATGGCAAAAGCTTTACTTTGCCTTTTTCTATTACTGAACTTGCAAATTATCTTGTAGTTGATAGAAGCTCAATGAGTCGAGAACTTGCAATTTTAAAGAAAGAAAATTTTATAAAACAAGATAGAAACAAAATAACTTTGCTTTATTAAAGCTTTAATCTTTCAAAAAAGTATTGAAATATTCATATAATAATTATATAATTAACAAGATTAATAAATGGAGGTTTGACAAATGCCAACGATAATTGAAGATATAAAAAAATATAATACTATACATTTTATTGGTATTGGTGGAGTAAGCATGAGTGGTATTGCTGAAACTTTAAAGAATTTAGGAGTTCATGTAACTGGTAGTGATTGGAGTAAATCAGAAATAACTGATAGGCTTATAGCTGATGGTATTGATGTGACTATTGGCTCTGATTTAGATAAAATAAAACAAGCAGATTTAGTTGTATACACTGCTGCAATTTCTAAGGAAGATCCTGAACTTGTAGAAGCAAGACGTCTAAATATTAAGACTTGTGAAAGAGCTGTATTTTTAGGTAAACTAACTCAAGCTTTCAAAGACACTATTGGAATCTCTGGAACTCATGGAAAAACAACAACAACTTCCTTAATATCTTTATGCTTTATTAAAGCTGGTCTTGATCCTAATGTTCAAGTAGGTGCTATTCTAAAGCAATTAAACGGAAATTATAGAATCGGAAATAGTGATTATTTAATACTAGAAGCTTGTGAATATGTAGAAAGCTTTTTACACTTTCATCCAAAGGCAGAAGTAATTTTAAACATAGATAATGACCATTTAGATTATTTTAAAACTCTAGATAATATTAAAAATGCATTCGTTAAATATGTCAAGTTACTTCCTGATGATGGACTTTTGGTTTTTAATAGTGATGATAAGAATAGTATAGGATTAGATAAATATACTAAAGCTAAGGCTGTGACTTTCGGTATAGAAAATACAGACGCAAACTACGTTGCAAATAATATAAAATTTGACAAAAATGGATTTGCAAGTTTTGATGTATATAAAGATAAGGTGTTTTTTGATAGCTTTACTCTTTCTATTTCTGGTATGCACAACGTATTGAATGCTTTAGCCTGTATCGCATTATGCAATAACTATGGAATTCCAAATTCTGCAATCAAGGAAGCTTTCACTTCATTTACTGGTGCTAATAGAAGACTTGAATATAAGGGTTCTTTTAATGGTATTTCTGTATATGACGATTATGCGCATCATCCTACTGAAATTAGAGCAACAGCTGCTGCTTTAAATAGAAAAATTTTCAATGAATCTTGGGCTGTATTTCAGCCTCATACATATAGTAGACTAAAAAATCTACTTGATGATTTTGCAGAAGCTTTACTTGATTTCGACCACATAATACTTGCTGACGTGTATGCTGCAAGAGAAACTAACACATTTAACATTTCTTCAAAAGATTTAGCAGATAAGCTAGTATCTCTTGGTAAGCCTGTTCAATATATGCATGATTTTGAAACAATAGTAAAATTTTTAAAGAAAAACGTAAAGCCAAATGATATTATATTAACACTTGGTGCTGGTACAGTTACTGATATAGGACCAATGTTATTGAAATAAGAGACACAACCCTTACTATTCTAGCGCTTGTTTTACCATGGTCTCGGCAAAGACTGCATATCCCATAGTAACGTCATTTACAATTACATGAGTCAAAGCACCGCACAAGCTTACCATTTTGAATTATTGGACTTCCGCTCATTCCCTGTACAATTCCTCCTGTAATATTTAATAATTCATCATCTGTTACTCTTATTACCATGCTTTTATTATCTATATTATTATTTAAATATATTTTCTCGATCTTTACATCATATTCTTTTGTCTCGCCATTTTCAAGCGTTGATATAATACTTGCATCACCAACTTGTATTTCATTTCTTAATGCTACATCCATAAGATTATTCCTATCTATAAATAGTGCCGATATATTATTCAAATGTCCATAAATTCCATAAGGTGTATTTTTGTATATTGTTCCTATTGTAGGTTGCCCATCTATTGAGCCCTGTATCTTTCCTGGTTCTCCATCTTTTCCTTTAACTATTGATAAAATATTTGCAGTAACAACTTCTCCTGATGCAATTTCAATTAACTCATCTGTATCAGCATCAACAATGCCATGTCCCAAACTTGCAAATGTTCCAGATTCTGGCTCATAAAAAGTAGCAGTTCCAACTCCTGCTGCTGCATCCCTTACCCATAATCCTATTTTATATGTGTCCTCATCAGTTTTAACTGCTTTCATTGTTGTATTTAATATCTTACCATCTCTTATATATGTTACTGCCATATCTGTTCCCTCTGATTTATTTATTTGCCTTGTAAGATCATATGTTCCTGTAATCTCTTTTTTATTTATCTCAACTATTACATCTCCCTCTTCAATTCCAGAGCCCTCATACGGTTTGTATTTGTTACTATCTATTCCAGAAATCTCAGACATTCCAACAACTAATACACCATTTGTATAAAGTTTAACTCCAATTAAATCTCCAATAGGCACTACTTCTACATCTTCTATAACGTTTACACTAATCTCTTTTACTTTTGTTCCAAATACCTTAACACTTAAATTTATCGTTCCAGTGCAATCAATCTCTTCTTCATCCTGAACTTCTGCTGCAACAGTTATAGTTTCGTTATTGTTTATTCTTTCAATATTTGGATTGCTTGTTTCTTCAGTCTCAATATTTACGCCAAATATCGTATTAAGTTTTAAAGCTTCTCCTTCGAAAATTATAACACTATCCGGAAGGTTGTCTATATCACTTACATATAAAAGCAATATGGTAAGAAAAATTAATATAAAAAATATTGGTAATTTCTTAAAAACTTTTTTCATTTTACGTCCTCTCATATAATTCCTTTGTTTTTAATAGTATAACCAAATTTTTATAAAAAAATAAAAGATTCAAAATTTTTTTTAATTTTGAACCCTTTATTTTTTATTAAATTCTTATTTGTTTTCCACTTCCATTTATATAACTAGATAGTCTTACCAACCTATATTTTTCTCTTGCAAGAGCTGTATAATATGCCCTTTGTTTTTCATTGCTTACGCCACTTGGTAAACTAGCATCAGATGCATTTATCATACAATAATAGCAAGCAAGTTCACTATGATTATCATAGTAATTTCCATCTACAGGATTTCCTTTATACATTAACTGTTGTCTTTGAAATTCTTTTTTGTTAAATCCGTGTAATAATGGTTCCGTTTATATGACTACATCCTATTCTATGATATGAATTATCTGTTCCTATAAAATATATGTTTTTTTCATTTACATATAAATTATTTTCTGTACTAGTTAATATAACATAATCATTGTATACTGCAGTTCCTAGTGGTAGACCTTGAAGGAAACTTATAACACATACATTATTTAATATTGTATTCCAGTCTTCTCCTGTTAATTGTGGCATTTGGAAATTCATATTACTTACTCTGTTATATGCTGACATAGCTTGCAATAAATTATTTGTGATAGTTTCTTCTATTACAGCTGTCTTTTCATCATTGAAAGCTGATGTTGCTCCTTGAAGTGGTGAATTGCTTGAATTTATGTATAAAGCCTTGTAACTATCATTACTACTATTTATTCCAAACATCTCATCTAGTTTTCCGTTGAACCAATTTGTAAACTGACATGCTTCATAATAGTATTGATATGCATTAATTGTTTTTTCTTCTGCAGTACTTGTCTTTACAGTGGTTGGATTTGTTGTTTTATTATAATCTACTCTATGTCTTGTTAAAGTCTCTACTGCCTCATTTGTAACACTTTTTGCATTTTTTATTTGAATTCCATTATATTTTATTTCTTCTGGCAAAACTATTTCTACATTATCACTTTCTTTTCTATTTCTAGAATCATATGCTCCATCTTTTAAGTAGTATTTTTCTGTATTACTGCTAACCCACAATCCATTATTAGCTGTTTTGTTGTTTGCTATTACCTCAAGATATCCTGCTTTTGATTCATAAATATTATTTAGTGAATCATAATAGTACACAGCAACATAATTATCTAAAGAAAAATTAATAACCATTCTCTTGCTTCCATTAGTATATTCTTTTGTATAATATACATAAGGTTTTAATGAATGAGAAAAAGTTCCATTATCTAAACGTACTGGTGTATATATATAGTATCCATCATTTAACGTAAATAATAATGCAGGCACATTGGCCATTATATTTGCTTCACTTGTGCCACCCATTCCTAAGTTACTTGCTAAACTTGATGAAAATATATTAATAGACGCTTCTATATCTCTTATCATTGAATCTGATAATGCAGAATACTTATTGCTTGTGCTATTAATTTCAAAAGCAACTATTGTATCATGGGTTGCATCAACAAGCTTATTATCATACATAGCTTGTAACGTTGCCGTATCTACCTGGTATCCTACATATACAGACAATACAATTATAACTGGCAGAGCAATTGCTATAAATATTATTACTAAATCTTGTAACCTCATATCTTAAGTTTTCTCCTTTAAAAAATGTCTTTACCCTCTAGTTTGTACAACACAAGATAAAGACACCCCTTATTTTACTTTAATAATTTTTAGCTTCCTGTAACTACAACCATTCCAGATTGAGAAGCAACTATACTATATGTATTATTTCCTGTTAAGCTATAAAAGAAGTTTTTTAGCATTTGAGACATTGTAAGGTTTGTGTTAGATACCGTTACAGTTATTTTATCTCCGCTCTTTAATGGATATTTATGACCGTCTGCATCACTGCCTAGTTTATCTATTATCTGTGAAGTATATTCAGAATAATAGATATTTTCTCCTATTTTATCGTCGCCAACATTTTCAAATTTTTTTGATGGATTTTCATCTAGAATTTGAACCTCCATTAAAACATCATATGTATTTCCTGTTGATCCTAGCTTTGTAACTAACGAATCGTACGCATCTTCTGTTATTACTCCCGTTTTTCTAACATTATTAACAAATTCAGCTACAGATGTCTGTACTGAAAGTTGTGCTATATCATCATTTCTATCTGCAATAGACATCATAGGAAAAATAAAAATTAATATAGCTGCTAAAAAAATTCCGACAATGGTTGTTAGCGTTTCTCCGTTCATAATTTCCTCCTTTTTTATGCTAATATCATCTTTGTATATAAATGATTTCTCTTTTTATTGGTGTCATTATTTCACCAAAAGAAAATAATTTATCTTCTCCATCTATAATTGGATTGCCACTGCTATCTGTGGTATGTATGTAACTGTTTCTATCAACTTCAACTATATATTCTATAAAAGTTGCACTACCATAATCCTTAATTAAGCTAACATTTGGTACATGATTTCCTGGTGATGAACTACTAGTGTCTTGCTCTCCTATATTATTAGAGCTAAAGTTTACTTTTATTCCGAGATAAATCTGAATCTATTCTTTGAGCTGTCCATCCCATATTTCCTGCCCAAAAACAATAGTAATTTCTTCTAATTGTTCCTGAGGTATTTTGTTTATATATTTTTTTTAACAAATCTTGCATTTTATCAAGATGAGTTGAATCCCCTATTTGTGTTAAATCAACTTTATTAGTAGTAACTACTAATTTATTTACTTTTTCGAAAACTTCCTTTATATCCGTAACAAAACTTGCTTTTCTATCATTATCATTTATTTCCCAACTGTTACACATAGCTTCAGTGTCTAAATCAAACCTTGCAATAATTGCTCCGCTTTTATCAACTATTGTTACTGCATAGTTTTCTTCGGCATATCTATATAGTACTGGAATTATTTCATTCATTGTAACTATTCTATTTCCAGTATTAGTATCTATTTTTTGAGTATATTTGCTTGAATCATAATATAGATAACTATTTGTCCTATCTGTTTCTGAAATTAGCACTCTAGAAACTTCTTTTGCTTGTGATGTCATATTAAATAAAACTGCAAGTCCAACTATGAATACCAATATTCCAAAAGCAAGTTTTAAAGCTTCAGCAGCATTTTCCATAACTTAGAATGTCCTTTCTAACAGTATATATTACTATTATTGTATATCTATTAAATCCATATAGCCATCATTATCACTATCACTTACAGTTATCGTATAAGTCGTTGTTAGTTTAGCAGCAGTTCTAACTGCACTAGCTGTTGTTCCTAAAACTCCACTAACAGTTACTGCATGGCTTGAAGATGCATTGCTTGATTCCATTGTATTCATTAAATTTTTAATTGTTGACCCTTTTTGCTTTCCTGCATATTGTGTGAATTTAGAATTAAATGATTGTATTGATGTTGAATCCATTTCTTCTTGCATTCTTCCTGTTACATCTCCAGTTGAATTCATTACCATTATTCCTAAACTTATTAATATTATTGATACTAAGATAGCTCCTGCTATTATTAGAGCTTTTGATGCATTCTCCATATTTGTTTCCTCCTTTAGATTATCATTTGATTTTTTATTTTAATCTGCAATGGTTATTTTATTAACATATCCTTGATCAGCTGATCCTGCTGTCTGGTTTGTATCTATATTAACAGTATAAGTAGTTGTTAATTTTAAAGCTGCTTGTATTTTAGCTCCATTTTTTTTGTCTGCAGCATTAAGTGTACCATTAAATTTCGTAGATGTTAACTCTATCTCAACTTTATGGTCTGAAGATGCATTACTTGATTGCATTGTATTTATTAATTCTTTTATTGTTGAACCTTTTTGTTTTCCTGCATATTGTGTGAATTTAGAATTAAACGATTGTATTGCCGTTGAATCCATTTCTTCTTGCATTCTTCCTGTTACATTCCCTGTTGAGTTCATTACCATTATTCCTAAACTTATTAATATTATTGATACTAAGATAGCTCCTGCTATTATTAGAGCTTTTGATGCATTTTCCATACTTATATCCTCCTTTAGCTTTTGTTTATTATAATATTTATATATTGTAACATCAACATATAATAATGTTAATATTAAAGACTTAAATTATTAAATTTCTAACTGTTTTATATGTATTTTACAAACTTTACCCTGTGAATTATATTCTATATTAGTACATTCAAATTTTGTTACTCCAAAGCTTGCTATAAAATCACTTAATCCAGTTTTCTCAAGGTTTTCCATTTGATATACAACCTCTTTTATATTGTCTTCTTCATCTTTAGATAAAAAAGTTATTTCGACTTTTATAGAATTTGTATCATTTTCTAAGTAAAACCCATCTTTATCTTTTTCTACATTATTGCTTTTATTATTATCAATAGCTTTATTTATTACTGTAAGTACATCTGCTCCATATAATGTTTTACCGTTTGTATTTATCAAATTGTGAATTAAATTCTATAACTTGATTTCTTGTTGAGTTTTTATTACTAATGCCTATTACTACAATGACTAATATTATTACAATCAATAATATTATAAAAAGAATAGTTTTTTTCACTGTATCTACCTCTTTTAATTATAACATTTACTTAATTTTTATGCAATATTTTTTCGACATTTTCTATGTATTTTCATTATGGATGATTATTTATGCTTATAGATAGCTCCCTAACTCTTCCCCATTTATCATATTTGTTTATTTTACATAAAAATATATCTTGTTTATTTATAACATGATCTGTTAAAAATGTTTCATTATTTTCTACAGCACTATCTGATAATCCTGATGATCCCCACGATATCTTTACATCATCTTCTGGATGTCCCTCATTCCACTGTACTGTTAAGTTATATATTGTTACAACATCTTGAGCAGTTATATCTTGATTAAGATATTTTTCAAATTGGCTATTGAATTCCATTGTTTGTTGCTGTGCAATTCTTTCTTCATATATTCTAGAATGGCTAGCAAAAGCTGTCATTTCATATACAAACATTGCAAAAACAATCAAGCCAATTAATATTCCACCTGCCATAATAAGTGCTTTTGCTGCATTCTCCATATGTTCCTCCTAAACTATATTTTTTTATATCTGTTCAAAAATCATATTTTTTACCCTACCTGAATTGTGATATTCAACTTTAGTGCACTTAAAAGTTCTTCTTTTAAAATCTGCCTTAGCATAGTATGTAATCTTATATGTATTTTGTCCCCATGTAAAACCAGGTAATTTACTTTCATCAACAGTTCCTGAATTTTGTTGAATATTGCCGCTAGAATCCTGATAATTTTCGCCCTTTATTAATATTTTATTTATAATGTCATAATCAGCTTGATTATTTATATTATATGTAGTCTTATTCATTGTATATTGGTTCTGTGTCCTAGTCTTTTCGTATTCTTGATTTGCTCTGTTATATGTATATGTTTCCACTAAGTTTTCAAATTGTTCTTTTAGATTTATTGTTATATTAACATTAAATTCATTACTTCCGTCAAATTCACAATTATTTCTTTTGTTATTATCTATTGCTTTATTTAGGACACTAATTACATCCATTCCATACATTACTCTTTTGTTAAACGCTTCAAAGCCTTTGTTTTCATCTGCAATTTCTTGTTCAAGTGTGTTTTTTGATGTATCTGAAACAAGTATACCAGCTTTGCCAAACATATAGTAGAATAATGAGATTACTATCATACCAACTAATATGCTACCTGCTATAAGCAATGCTTTTGTTGCATTCTCCATACTTGTTCCTCCTTTTACTTATACTTACATCATGTTTCCCATTGTATTTAATGAAGTCGACATACTTGTAAGACCAATTACTACTAATGGAACTATTAAGTAACCTACAAATAATACTATCATTGGTGCAAATCCAATTACTTTACCTATCATACCCTTTCTAGATATTAGTCTTTCATTTGAAGCCTTTCTCTTCTCTTGGTAATATTCTCTTTCTGTATCTAGTTCATCAAAAGCTTCTCTAATTGGTATTTTCTCAACAGCTGCTTGTAGACTTTCAACTATTGTTATTAATTGTGGATATGTAACATCATTTTTTAATTCTTCAAGTGCTTCCCATGCTCCACTTTCATAGTTGTTAACACATTTTGTTATTGGCTCTTTAAAAATATTTGCATATCTCTCAAGCCATTCTAGTATCATTTCAACATTTACTCTTTCTATTTTCATTAGCATTAATATTATTGTTTGATACTGCATTACTTCGTCTTCCATTTCAAGTTGTCTCATTATTTTTTGGAAATAAAGTAACCATGTTGGAATCATATAACCGAGCAGATGAGAATATTAATGCAATTAACACTTCAAACCATTTTATATATTCACTATTAATTGTTTGCAACTTAGTATATATTCTATTTGCTGCATCCGTTATTTCTTTTTCAGTTGCATCTTTATAATACTTTGAATTCTTTACTTCTAGCTGAATTCTTTCGACGGTAATGTCGTTTCTTCCTTTAAACATGTCTAGGAAAATATTATCTACTTCTGTAACTTCCATTGCCTCTTCTTCTTGCTTTTCTGACATTGAAATCAAATTATAATCTGAAGTTGGTGATGTATATATGTAATCTATAGCCACTTTATGTATCCTATCCATAATGAATAATGAAACAAAAAATACTAATATTACTAATGCTAGTTTGTTTATATATATCCATTCAATTTTATCACTAGACGCTGCATCTTTTAATAATTTTATGAGTTTTTTATAATTCTTTGTACCCTTCTTAGGCACAAACATATCAACTATATTTTTTATCAATGGTTTTTTATATAATTTTTCCTGCCAAGGATTTTCAGTATTCTTTGTATTATCTTTAGTAGTTGTATCTTTTACCTTTCTGATAAGTATAAAGCACAAAAATGTTAATACTATTATTGCAATTTGCATAATTAAACCGAGCTTACCATTATAGAAACTACTTGTAAAGTTAAAGTTTGACAATGCCCAATTTTTAAGTGCTTCTATGAAAAGTATCGGAGCTATTGCAATTATCGATAAGCTTTGGAAAACATAGTCTAACTTTTCTCTCTTTAAGATTTCAATCTGCATCTCCTGTGTTATATTGTTTAGGTTTTTCAAATATAGTGAAGCTCCATCACTTGTTTTTCTATCTCCAAATTCTCTTGTTAAATATGATATTCCAGCAAATTCTTTTAAATAACTATTAGGTGCAATATCATAATATTTTTCTAATTCTTCTTCTGGATCATCAGATATAAGTATCTCATAAATTTTTTCACCTTGTCTTGATACTTCTAGTTCATCATTTTGTGATACTTGATATATGGCTTCTTCTACCATGTTATATTCATGATATGCATGTCTAATTTCTGCGAAAAACTCAACTTGTTGTTTCAAAAGTTTATTATCAAGCTTTCCTACCATTCCTTCTATTACAGTCTCTATCATAAATATTTCGAATATAAGTAATATTGATAATAGTAGGAAATTAGATTTCGCTATAATTATAATTAATACGGTTAAAGGTATTATAATTGCTAAGGCTTTTGTTAATATTGTTGCTGCTTGTCTTCTAGTCTGATATTCATCTTCTATATTTATTATTTCTAGTCTTCTTCTTAATTTTAATAAGTATCTCTTTATTCCAGGTACTTTCGTATATATCATATATAATTTTTGATATACTATTTCCATAGAAAAAGTATTGACTTTTGTTCCCTGTCTTAGTTCTCTTAAGTGTTTTCTTTCTCCCGTATTAGAGTATTTATAAATAATTATATATATAACTACAAGAACTAATAACGCTGCAACTGAGCCACCCATCAAATATAAAAGCATATCATTTTTTGACATATTCTAGAGCACCTCCTTTGTTTCTATTTTTTTACTTTTGTTTTTTTTGCTCCTTTTTTTTCTGTTTTTCCTGTGCCTAATTCTTCAACTCCTGCATATCCATCTTTTATTTTTACATGCCAGTTTTCTTCTACAAATTTATCAAATTCTTCAACATCACTGTCATCCATGTTGTTTCTCATTTCAATCAAATTCTTGTCTGAGATCTTATTTGTAATTACATATTCATCATCAATATATTCAAGTATATTGACATACCTATATGTTTCTCTATCAGTTATTTTTGTGAAATAATGCGTTGCATTGTCCATAAATTTGTCAAGTTTTCCTTCTAATGTTTTCTCTTTTCTATGATCAAATGTATATTCATTTTTATTTTCAATTGGTATACATTCCGTTACTCTTTCTATGTATCTTCTTCCTCTAAAGTCCTTTACTAAGTGAACATCAAAATTTAATACTTGTATAACTTGTTCCTCTGCTGTTTTCTCATCTGTGAATACACCTGTTCTTAACATTGAGTTTCTTAATGCAGTTACCAAGTTAGGGAAAGTTTTAGCATGGTGAGTAAATAACGTAAACTTAGATGCAACCTGTGCTGCTTGTATCATCCATGATGCAACTGGGTCTGTTGCAACCTCTCCTATGATATTAACAGAACCATCTGTCTTTTTCTGTACATCTAGTCCTTCCTGTCCTGAAATTGTTTCTGTTTCTCTAAATGATAATATGTTTCTTGTTGGATAAATTTTTCTTAAGTGTAACTCGAATGCCATTTCCTGAACCCTTATGTTCATTGTTTCATAAATATTTTCTATCATAGCCATAAGCATTGTTGTTTTACCACAACCTTGCTCACCAGTAAGTGATATTATTCTTGCTCCTTTTACCAAGAATTTTAGTAAATCTATTGCTTTTTCTTTTCCTCCACATGTTATTATTTGTTCAAGAGTAGCACGTTTTACGTCAAACTTTCTTACAAAGAATGCCCATGTTTCAGAGAATGATGGTCTTACAACTACAACACGTGAACCATCTTTCATTTCATTGATTTTGTATCCGTTTGAATCAGATAATTGTCCTGGGTTATTGTACTTATATATATTCTGACAAACTCTTTTTAATTCACTTTCTGTTCCAAAACTTAAAAATGCAAGTCTTATTGATTTACCTTGGAAGAATATCCAAATGCTATCGCAAGCTCTTGGAACTTTGTTCTCTAGAATCTGGTCTAAATAGTCTCCATCTGTTTGTGCAACCTGGCTTAAGAAACTTTCTGGAAGTCCTGAAACACCTCCTGAAACACCAT
>CANRCJ010000007.1 GCA_947629105.1 uncultured Clostridia bacterium
TTCTTCAAAAATAATATCATCCATCTTGCTTCCTGTTTCTACTAATGCTGTTGCAAGTATTGTTAGGCTTCCTCCATTTTCAATATTTCTTGCTGCACCAAAGAACCTTTTTGGTTTATGTAATGCAGTTGGATCAAGTCCTCCAGATAAAGTCTTGCCAGATGCTGGAACAACTAAGTTATATGCTCTTGCAAGTCTTGTAATGCTGTCTAATAATATTACCACATCTCTTTTTTGCTCAGTAAGTCTCTTTGCTCTTTCTAATACCATTTCAGCAACCTTAACATGATGTTCTGGAAGTTCATCAAATGTAGAATAGATAACGTCTCCTTGAATAGATCTTTTCATGTCAGTTACTTCTTCTGGTCTTTCATCAATTAATAATACTATTAGTTCAATTTCAGGATTATTTTTTGTAATACTATTTGCAATTTTCTTCAAAAGTGTTGTTTTTCCAGCCTTTGGAGGAGCAACAATCATACCTCTTTGTCCTTTTCCAATAGGTGAAATTAAATCTATCATTCTCATTGCAATTTCATTTGGCACAGTTTCAAGTTTTAGTCTTTCTTCTGGATAAATAGGAATAAGTTCATCAAAGGTTTTTCTCTTCATTGCAACATCTGGAGAATCACCATTTACATCTCCAACAAAAATAAGTGCTGGAAATTTTTCTCCTTCTTTAGGAAAACGTGCAATTCCTTTTATTTTATCTCCTGTGTTTAGTCTAAATCTTTTTATTTGTATAGGAGAAATATATACATCTTTATTGCTTGACAAATAGTTTTCTCCTCTTAAGAATCCATATCCATCTGGCAATACTTCAAGGATACCTTCTACAATATCATCATCTTCATTAGTAATTTTATAGCCACCAGTCTGTACTTGAGAGCTTGTACTATTTTCAGTACTATTTTCTTTTGGTGATTGCTCAGAATTATTTTCTATTTCTTGTGTTGCTTCTTCTGCTATTTCATCTTCATTTGTTTGCTCTAATAATTCAATTAATTCATTTTTTTTCAATTTACTTATGTTCTTCAAACCTCTTTCTTTTGCAAGTTTACGCAATTCTGGTAATTGCATATTACTATCCATATAATTGTCCCCCTATAATTATATATTATATATTAATTTTTTAAATGGAAAAAATAAAGATTAAAAATGACTTAAAATGATAAAACCTAGAACAAGTTTTATCATTTTTATTTTCTATCGCCTTTCGATATAAATTTTCTCATCTGGCATATACATATTAAGCTTTTCTCTAGCAATTTGCTCAATATATTCTAAAGATTGAGCATTTTCCTTTAAAGAAACTAGAGATTCTTTATATTCAGTTGCTTCATCAATTTGCTCTTCAACTGTTGCAATGTTTTTCTCATAAGTGTTTAATTTCTTTTGTTGATTTACTAATGTAACCGCAACATAAGATATGAAGACAACAATTATTAACTTCTTTAATATTTTCTTTATATTAATTTTCATCTGTATTCTCTTTCTTAAAATTTTCTTACGGATACTTATATTTACGCTAATATTATATATTTCTACAAAAATTTTTAAAATCCTTCTTTATTTTGCAATATTTCATTCTTTTTGTCTTTACTTTTAAAATTATAAATCTTTTTTGCAAATTTTGCAATGTTATTGAAGGCTTTTGTAAAAATTAGAAATAATGGTTTAATAATAATCTTATATAGTATACTAATTGGATATGATACAATTTTATATATAACAGAAATAATTTTTTTGACAAAAGATATGATTTTTACAGAAATATTAACAATAAACTTACTAAAGAATAGCATATAAATTGCAATTCCTAAAAAGATTCCTATAAAAATATATGCTCTAAACTTTCCATTATTAAAAACAAATAATGAGTACATTATTATCAATGCTGCAATTATCCAAAACAGTATATCTTCTATGTAAGTTACAAAATTAGGAGTATTAAAACTTTTCCTTAATATTCTAAATACATCAAAGACAGTACCAATTAAGATACCATTCAATATAAATATTAAGAATAAGTAAGCTTGATTTATTGTTTCTACATTCAAAATTAATTCACCCTTGCTTATTTAAATATTTTGCTAATAAAGCTACCACCTTTATCTTTGCTTAAATCTTTTTCACTATAACTTAAACTTGCTATATCTCCTTCAACAATTACCTCTGATGTATCTATACTTAATTTGTTAATTCTTAAATTTTCTCCCTTTACTGTAAGCAAGCCGCAATTCTGTTTCTACCATAACTACTAAATCATCAAAGCTTAATACATCTAATACTCCTGATATACTTAGCTTTTCTCTATTCTCTAAGATTAAATTTTGAATTGTTGTTTGAGATACATTTCTTCTTTCTTCAAGTGTCATAAGTTCTCTATTCTCCTTTCGAATGTTATATAAATATATATATTCGCATCTTGTCTTATTTAGAACATAAAAAAGTGTAGAATAAATTTCTACACTTTAAACTTATACTTTATTTTTCAAATATGCTTCTATAAAACCATCAATTTCTCCGTTCATTACTGATTCAACATTCCCTACTTCAAATCCTGTTCTATGGTCTTTTACAAGCGTATATGGGCAAAATACATAAGATCTTATTTGACTTCCCCATGCAATATCTTTTTGAACTCCCTTTAAATCATCTATTGTATCTTTGTTTTCTTTTTCCTTCAAATCTAAAAGTTTTGATTTAAGCATTCTCATTGCGGTTTCTTTATTTTGAAGTTGAGAACGTTCTGACTGACAAGATGTAACTATATTGGTTGGTATGTGAGTAATTCTAACTGCTGATGATGTTTTATTTATATGCTGACCTCCTGCTCCAGAAGAACGATATGTGTCTATTCTTAAATCGTCTGGATTTATTTCAAGCTCTATATCATCAGATATTTCAGGCAAGACTTCGACTGAAGCAAATGAAGTGTGTCTCCTTCCCCCTGCATCAAATGGAGATATTCTAACTAATCTATGAACACCCATTTCTCCTTTTAGATAGCCATAAGCATTTTCTCCTTCAATTACAGCTGTAACGCTTTTTATTCCTGCTTCTTCTCCTTCAAGATAATCAGTTTCTTTAACAGTATATCCAGCTTTTGCAGCCCATCTACAATACATTCTATATAGCATTTGTGCCCAATCCTGTGATTCTGTTCCTCCGTGCACCTGGATGTAAAGTTATAATTGCATTATTCTTATCATATTTTCCTGAAAGGAACATTTTTATTTCTAGTTTTTCTAGTTCTTTTTCTAAACTTTCTGTATTTTTGCTAAGTTCGTTTTCTAACTCTTCGTCGTTTTCTAATATTAAAAAGTCATTCATTTCTATTAAATTAGATAAGGTTTGCTTAGCACTTTTTAAAGATGTATATTTTGATTTCACATCTTTGATTTCTTGCAAAACCGTATTTGAATTTTTTGTATCATTCCAAAACCCATCTACTAAAGTTTTAGCTTCGAGCTCTTTTAATTTTTCTTCTAGAACTTCTAACCTACCAATTGACTTTTCAATGCTTAAAAAACGATTTTCCATATCTTGTAATTTTCTTTTATTTTCTTCAAGGTCTATCATTAATACCTCCCCTATACTATCTAATTATATTAAATATATGTAAATTTTTCAAGACTAATAATTTACTTTTGGTCATGCACGGACAAAAAGAAAAAAACATATAATTGACTATGTAAAAAATGGAGGTGTTTAAAGCAAGATGATAGGTGCATTAACATTATCTGGCTTCTTTGCCTTTTTAAAGTCTGCATCATTTGTTATTGGATATATTCAAAGCTCTAATCTTTTCCCTGAGCCTCTTAGTTCAGAAGAAGAAAAAGAGTTCTTATTAAGGCTTAAAAATGGTGATGAAGAAGCAAGAAATATTTTAATAGAAAGAAACTTAAGACTTGTTGCTCATGTTTCAAAAAAATATGCCTCTACTAATATAGATCAAGACGATTTAATATCCATAGGAACAATAGGCTTAATAAAAGGAATAAATAGCTTTAATATGGATAAGAATATTAGGCTTGCAACTTATGTAGCTAGATGTATTGAAAATGAAATATTAATGTTTTTGAGAACTTCAAAGAAAACAAAAGCTGAAGTATATTTAAATGAACCTATCGGAAAAGACAAAGACGATAACGAAATAACACTTCTAGAGATATTAGAAACGGATGATAGAAGCATTGAAGATGAAATTGATTTAAAGCTAAAAACTAAAAAGTTATTTGAAAAAATGAAAAAAGTTTTAAAAGATAGAGAAAAGACAATTTTGGAGTTGCGTTTTGGTTTAAATGGGCATGCTCCTAAAACTCAAAATGAAATAGCAAAAATGCTTGGAATAAGTCGTAGCTATGTTTCTCGTATTGAGACAAAGGCGATAAATAAGCTGAGTAAAGAATTCCAAGAGTAAGTACAATCATATCTAATTATTGTATAATAAATATAAACACATGCAGAGAGAGTTTCTATTTTCCTCCGCATGTGTTTTCATGTCTATTATATTTCAATCATTATATCGTTATTTGTATCAACATTACCTGGCTCATTAAGGGTGTCGTTTATAAGAGGAGCTTGTTCAGAATGACTGGCATCTGTATCAGAAGATGTGTCATTAGATTCACCATCCGTAACTGTTAAATTTGGTATTGTATTTATCATTTCAGATAATATTCCTATTGGTGTTGCATATATTAATGGATTTTGTTCATCTGTTAATCCTATTCTTTGAAGTAATAGACTATTAACCTTTTGTATTTGTATAGGTAAAGCAATTCCTAAAGCATTTATTGTAGCTGTTTCTTGGTTATTTAATATTAATGTGTCTTCATCTTTAAATTCTTGAATATCTACACTATTAACAAAAGTTTTTGCAGTAGAAAGTGTATACTCATATGATATATCGTCATTTCCATCTGTTACGCCAAATGCTAATATATAGTTTTCTGCTGCATTTTGTGTTTCTATATTAGAATAATTTGCGCTAAATACTATGTTAAGTTCGGTATCTTCTGCTGACATTGAAAAATCAATATTATACCCTACTTGACTTTCATCTTCCGTTTTTGAAACTGTAGCTTTTATAGTTGTTTGTTCATCTGTAAAAGTTATTGTAATTGTTGAATTTGTAAATTGTATTTGTATATTTACTAAATCTTGTATCTTTATATCTACTAATCCACTCTTATTTGCTGTGATTTTTATAAATTGATCATCTGATTTTAAATCATTAACATTTACTTCTTTAAGTTCTTCTAACAAAGTTGACATATAGCTTGTTACTTCATTAGGTAAATTTTGACTTACACTTGCCTCATATACTATTTGTGTTAACATTGTAAATGCTTCTCTTTCTGACAAAGTCAAAACAGGATTGCCATCTTCTGTTTTTGAAAAATTTGAATCCTTTAAACCTGATAATATAACATCATTATATCTATTTAATTCTGCTTGTAATTGTTCATCTGTAATTATTGGGGTTTCGTTATCAAATAGACTTGTAATTGCATCTGCATTTTGTACTTCAAGTCTAGTTAATAATTCATCTAATTTGCTTGTATCAACTGCAATATATTGTTTTACAACAAGATTTGATGCAATACCATATACATCATTAATCCTCTTTAAATCAACTGGGAATGATACATCATCAGAATAATTTAATTGTAGATGTTCTTCTGACTTGTTGTTTGATTTATCTGTTTTTCCTGAAAATGTAAGGCTTAAATTGTTTACTTTTTCTGCATTTAGCTGCTCTTTTATTTCATTTGGAGCATCTAATACAACTGTTAATTTTCCATTATTTTCATATGGAGTTGTTTGTTGCTTTTCAAAATAGCTGTCCAATTTGCTACTATCATAAGTGTCAAAATTTTGTGCAGTTTCTCCAATATATTTAAAAAATAGTTGCTTATCAGTCTTTAATATATCTGTTTGTAAGTAAATAAATAGGAAACCTGCAACAATAACAAGTAATGCTAGAACTATTGCTAGAACTATTATAAGTATTTTGTTTTTTTTCATTATTTAATCCCCCTTAATAATTTTCTTAAGTATTTTTATGAATTATATTGTATCACATAGATAAAATTTAGTCTATACAAAATTTTACATTTTTATTTATTTTTTTCTTCTAATTATCCAATTATTTTCACACTTAATTGGTAAATGTATTTTAACTAGTTGTCCTTTTTTTCCTGGGCTTACACTATCTATTTCCTCTTCTGTTTCTGCATCCCATAATCTATCTATGTTAAACTTGAATACGTCAATTGTTCCTGGTATTATTATTTCTAAAGTATCTCCTACAAATAACTTATTCTTAATTTCAATAACAGATTTATCCTGATTATACTCAACAATCTTTCCTCCAAATTCATAGTCCGGATTATATTGTTTTCCTTCAAATTCTTGAAAATCTTTGTTGTTCCTATCGTTGAAATAAAATGTAGTTAGACTTCTTGTTTTAACCTTGTCTATTTCTTCTAAATACCTTGTATAGTCGTAGCTCTCAGGAGATTTTATATAATCATCAATCGCATTTCTATATGCGTTTACAACACTTGCTAAGTAATATTCTGTTTTTAGTCTGCCTTCTATTTTTAGACTATCAACTCCCATTTCAATTATTTCTGGTATTTCTTTTAAAAGGCATAAATCTTTTGAAGAAAATATGTATGTTCCCTTGTTATCATATTCAACAGGCATAAGATTACCTGGATTATTCCTTTCTTCTGCATATACATTATATTCCCATCTACAACTTTGAGCACAATCACCCAAATTTGCGCTTCTTGAAGCTAAAAAGTCGCTTAAGAAACATCTTCCAGAATATCCAAAACATAATGCACCATGTACAAATATCTCTGTTTCTAATCCCATTGGAGTCCCATTTACTATTTCCTTTATCTGTTCTTTATTAAGTTCTCTTGCAAGTATAATACGTTTTGCACCATTTTTATACCAAAACATTGCAGAATGTGCACTAACTACATTTGCTTGTGTACTTATGTGAATATCCACGTCTGGTGATTCTTCTTTTATAACTTCTAATACTCCACCGTCAGATAGTATTATTCCATCTACTTTTAATTTATTAAGCATTCTTGCTTGTTTTCGTATTTCATCATAATTTTCATCTAGTGCATATATATTTATTGCAGCATAGACTTTTTTGCCTATCTCATGAGCATATATAATTGTCTTTTCTAAATCATTGTCATCAACTTCTGCTCTACTTCTTAATGATAAAGAAGCTGTTCCACAATATACTGCATCTGCCCCATAAAGAAACGCTATTTTTGCTTTTTCAAAAGATCCTGCTGGTGCTAATAATTCTGGCTTGTTCATATTTTATTCCTTCCTTAAATTTATATATTTCCTAAATTATGATGCTGATTCCTTAAGTTTAACTAAAATGTTCATTGCATCTATTGGTGTTAGTTCGTTTACATTTATTTTATCTAATTCATGTGCAATTTCTGCAAGTTTGTAATTATACATATCAAGTTGTCCAACTGCTACTTTTTGTTCTTCTTTTTGCATATTCTTTTCGCCTAACATACTTTTTCTTTCTAGACTCTTTAAGATATCCCTTGCATCCTTCAATACATCTTTTGGTACTCCTGCAAGACGGGCAACGTGTATACCATAACTTTCGTCAGTTCCACCCTTTACTATTTTTCTTAAGAAAATTACATCTTCTCCTTTTTCTTTTACTGCAACTGAATAATTTTTTATTCCTTCTACATTATTCTCTAATTTTGTAAGCTCGTGATAGTGAGTTGCAAATAATGTTTTGGCACCGCATTTTTCCTTATCAGCCATATAAGTTGCAACAGCCCAAGCAATAGAAAGTCCGTCATAAGTTGAAGTACCTCTTCCTATTTCATCTAGTATTACCAAGCTGTTTTGTGTAGCTTCTTTTAAAATATTCGCAACTTCCATCATTTCAACCATAAATGTACTCTGTCCCATGCTTAAATCGTCTGAAGCTCCAACTCTTGTAAGAATCTTATCAACTACTCCAATTTTAGCATATTTTGCAGGTACAAAACATCCTATTTGTGCCATCAAGGTAATTAGCGCAACTTGTCTCATATATGTTGATTTTCCTGCCATGTTTGGACCTGTGATTATTCCGTAGTCTATCTTCTCCCTTATTCATGTATGTATCATTTGGAACAAAACTTCCATGTGGTAACATCTTCTCAATAACAGGATGCCTTCCTTCTTCAATATTAATTTCTCCGCTATTATCAACTATTGGCATTACATAGTTCATATCTTCTGCAACTTCTGCAAATGAGCAGAATACATCAAGAGTAGCTATTGTTTCTGCAGTTTTTTGAAGTCTTACTATTTCCTTTGCAATCTTATCTCTTATTTCTACAAATAAATTATATTCCAAATCGATTAATTTTTCTTCAGACCCCAAAATTTTATCTTCAAGTTCCTTTAATTCTTCTGTTATATATCTTTCACCATTTGTCAATGTTTGCTTTCTTATATATCTATCTGGAACTAAATTTAGGTTTGATTTAGTAACCTCTATATAGTAACCAAAAACTTTATTAAATCCAACCTTCAAATTTTTAATTCCAGTTGCTTCTTTTTCTTTTACTTCAATATTTACAAGCCAAACTTTTCCGTTAGTTGAAGCCTCTTTTAATGTATCAACTTCTTTATTATATCCTTTTTTTATAAGGTTTCCTTCTGTTATAGTTATTCCTGGCTCTTCTACTATTGATTTTTCTATTAAACTATGTATATCTTTAAGCTCATCTAAGTTATTATATATTTCTGTAAGCTCCTTAGAGTTTGTATTTGATAAGATGCTCTTTAACTCTGGAAGTCTTGATATAGAAGTTTTTAGTGAAAGTAAATCTCTTGCATTTGCATTTCCTAGAGATATTTTACCTGCTATTCTTTCTATATCAAAGATCTTCTTTAAGGAATCAATAATATCTCCTCTAAGCATCATATTTGATTTTAATTCTTTTACTGCATCTAGTCTTCCGGTTTATCTCATTTACATCAATAAGTGGATCATTTACCCATCTTCTTAAAAGTCTTCCACCCATTGATGTTGACGTCTTGTCCAATACCCAAAGAAGCGTTCCTCTTTTACCTTTGTCCCTCATTCTTTCCGTCAATTCTAGATTACGTCTAGCAGTTATATCTAATGCCATATATTTAGTTGTGTTATATATTTTAATAACATTTATATTTCCGAACCTCTATTTTTTGAGTTTCTTTTATGTATTCTAGTAAAGCATTTATTGCAGAAATTGCAAATTCTTTGCCTTCTAAGTCTTGTATATCTACTCCCTTGTCATCTGTAATTTTATATCTATTTACAAGAACTTTTGTATCAATAGAAAATTTTTCTTCATCTTCGCAAGATACGTAGCAGTCTATTCTCTCTTTTATTTTTGCAATCTCTTCTGTTGTAGAATACATCATTTGATTTACAACTATTTCCTTTGGATAATATCTTGCAAGCTCATCTAATAATTTTGAAAAGTTATTAGTTTCTTTAATTTGAGTTGCTAAAAATTCTCCAGTTGATATATCGCATACAGCTATTCCAAAAAATACTCCTTGTTTATATATTGACATTATATAATTGTTTTTCTTTTCTTCTAATAGGTTATCTTCAAGAATTGTACCTGGAGTTACAATTCTTATTACATCTCTTTTTACTATTCCTTTTGCCTTTTTAGGATCCTCTAATTGTTCACATATTGCAACTTTATATCCTTTTTCAATAAGTTTTGCAATATACACATTTGCTGCATGATAAGGAACGCCACACATAGGTGCTCTTTCTTCTTGTCCACATTCTTTTCCTGTTAATGTTATTTCTAGTTCTCTTGATGCAATTTGTGCATCATCAAAAAACATTTCATAAAAGTCTCCAAGTCTATAAAATAATATGCAATCTTTATATTGCTCTTTAGTATCAAGATAATGCTGCATCATAGGTGAAAATTCTGCCATTTATTTTCCTCCAATCTCTTCTCCTTGTAAGTACCATAGACAATCTTTTGTAATTTTTACACTTATAATACTATTTATTAGATTGTCATTTCCAGAAAATACAACTATTTTGTTAGTATCTGTTCGTCCAGTTAGCATATCTTTGTTGGTTTTACTTTTTCCCTCAACTAGGACTTTTTGAATTGTTCCTACGTATTTTGAATTATTTTCTTCTATTTGGTTCTCAACAAGTTCTTTTAATTTGTTGAACCTTTTATGTTTTATCTCTTCAGGTATTTGGTTTACCATTTTATCTGCTGGAGTTCCGCACTCTTCTAGAATATATAAACATAAATACTTGTTCAAATTTTATTTTTCTTACAACATCTAGAGTATCCTCAAAATCTTCTTCTGTCTCCTCTGGGAATCCTACAATTATGTCAGTTGAGAAAACAACATTTGGTATTTCTTTTTTTATTTTTTCTGCAAGCTCTAAATATTGTTCTTTGGTATATTTCCTATTCATTTTCTTTAGTACATTTGTGCTTCCAGATTGTAATGGAAGATGTAATATTTTGCAAACTTTGTCACAAGTTTTTATTGCTTCTATTACATCATCAGTAAAGTCTTTTGGATGTGGAGAAATAAATCTTATTCTTTCTATTCCTTCTATTTTGTTTACATCTTTTAAAAGATTAGAGAATTTATATCCATTACCACCATCATAAGAGTTAACGTTTTGTCCAAGAAGTGTTATTTCTTTATATCCCTCCTTACTTAGTGAATTAATTTCGTTTAATATATCACTAGGTTTTCTACTTCTTTCTCTTCCTCTTACATAAGGAACTATACAATAACTGCAAAAATTATTGCATCCATACATTATAGTAACTGATGCTTTAATATTACTTTCTCTTTTGATTGGCATTCCTTCATATATTTCTCCATCTATGTCTATAACATCTGTAACTCTTTGCCTTTCAGTAAGTACATTAAATAAGTCTTCTGGAAATTTATTTAATGTATGTGTACCAAATATTATATCAAAATATGGATAACTTTGATGCAATTTATTTAGAATGTGTTTTTCTTGCATCATGCAACCACCTATCGCAATAATTGCTCCTGTTTGCTTTTTATAATTTTTTAATTCTCCAAGTTTTCCAAAAAGCTTTTCCTCTGCATTTTCCCTTACGCAACATGTATTAAATATTATCAAGTTAGCCTTTTTTGCATCATCACATTTTGTATATCCCATTTCTTGAACCATGCCACATAACTTTTCTGAATCATTTTCATTTAACATACATCCCATGGTTAGAATATAATATTTTAAATTTTTACCCTTATTTAGGCTTTTTACTTTATTTATGTACTCGTTTTCCTTATCAAATTCTAATATTTCCATTTAAACTCTTCCTTTAATATTTTACTGCTATTCTATCATAATTCGACTTTATTTTCAAGATTTTATTATTCTTCCATTCCTGTAATATTCTAATAAACCTGTTAAGCAATTTATTTGTTCTTTTAATTCTTTCCCAATATCTGTATCTCCAACTCTTCTTCTTTTTATTGACTTATCATTTACAACTATTTCTGTTGGAACTTCATTTTCTGTTTCTATAACTTTTTCTATTGTTTCAAATGTTTTATTAGCTGTTAGTACAAGTCCATATGAATTATATGAAAGTACGTATCCCGCTTCCCCAGTACTTTTTCTATAACTCTTAGCAAATCCTCCATCTATAACCAAAAGCTTTCCATTAGCCTTTACTGGGCTTTCGCCATTACTTGCTTTTACTGGCACATGACCATTTACAATATGAGAGAAGTCCTCTTTTATTCCAAAATCTCTTAATATTTTTATGCAAAAATCTTCATTTGTTATATGCCTATAATATGGTATTTTGTTCTCTTTTCTTATTTCACTGTCATCTACAAAATATTGTTCGAAAGTTGTCATTCTATCTTTTCCAAAAAATGGAGAATCTTTACCACACCATAAATACCACATATAGTCTTTTGCTTCTTGATTTTCTTCAAAATATGCTATCCTAATAACTTTATCCAAGTAATCTAAATATTCTTTTCCTTCATGTGTTTCTCCAAGTAATGTAACTTTTGTATAATTTCCATCTTCTTCTATTGGTATGCATGCATGTATTAATAGATTAGAATTAAATATTTTATATGTTGAGCCTTTAGCATATAGGAATTTTATATGTTCTTGTAATTTTGTACTTTCCATGAATGACTCACGTAATCTTTCTATTAGTTCTTTTTCCTTTTCTGTAAGTTTGTAGGGATCATTTTTATCTATTGTTGGGAAAAATTTATCATTTATTTCATATTCTTTTCCTTTTATTGTAACTGTCCCTTTATCATAGTCTATTTTATCTAAAAGTAATCTATCATCCATTTTGTATTCGGGATGTTTTTTTATTAACTCACCTTCTATCTTAAATTGTATAATTGCAATAGCTTTTTGTATTTTTGCAAGTACAATTTTATCACTTTCTCCATATTTGTTATAGTCAAATTCTTTTGGTAAAAGTTTATCAGAAGGATTTTCAACATATGTATCTAAAGCAAATATAGAAAGAGGCCTCATGTTTATTCCATATGTATCTTCCAAAATTCTTATATTTCCATATCTTGCACATATTCTTATAACATTTGCTATGCATTGAATATTACCGAAGGGCAGCTCCCATCCATAGTATATCATGGTTTCCCCATTCAATATCTACACTATGAAATCTCATTAATTCGTCAATTATATAATCTGGATGTATTCCTCTATCAAAGATATCTCCAACAACATGTAAATGGTCTATTGACATTGACTTTATTGCATCTGTTATTGAAACGATAAAATCATCCGTAATACCAAGCTCTATTATTGATTTTATTATCGAATTATAATATTCTTCTTTGTTATCGACTTCTTCTGGAACATGTATAAGTTCATCTAATACGTATTTATATTTTGAAAATGCCTTTCTTACCTTCGAACGAGTATATTTACCTCCTGCTCTTCTACAAACTTCTACTAATCTTTTAATAGTTTTTTCATACCATTCAACCATATTCTTGTTTTTTTCTTTTTCTCTTTTTATCTTTTCTTCTGGATAATATATTAGGGTTGCTAGTTTGTTTTTTTCATCTCTACACAATGTATCTCCAAATGCTAACTCAATTTTGTTTCTTACTCTCCCTGCCCCACTATTAAGAATATGCACAAAAGGTTCATATTCTCCGTGTAAATCACTTATAAATACCTCTGTTCCTTTAGGGAGTTCTAGAATTGATTTTAAATTAATTATTTCCTCTAAAACTTCATTCTCATTTTTAAATGTTTTACTTAGAAGTTTAATGTATCCTTCTTTACAATTACTCATAAAAAATCTCCAATCTAAAATTTAAAGAACAAAAATAAACCTTACCTATTAATGCAAGGTTTATTTTTTCTTAACTTATGCTCTATCCAATACTTGCAATAAAAGTGCCATACGTATATATAAACCATTATGTGCCTGCTCAAAGTAACATGCTCTTGGGTCATCATCTACGTCAGTTGATATTTCTATTACTCTTGGCAATGGATGCATAAGTATTGTATGCTCAGAGAATCTATCTAATACTTCTTTATTAATAATAAATTCTTCTTTTCCAAAATCTCCTTCAAATCTTTCTGCTTGTATTCTTGTATGATAGATTACATCTATATCTTTTGGTAATTCATCAAAACTATTGCATTTTTTATATTCAATACCTTTTTCTTTTAACATATCAATATATTCCTGCGGTAACATGAATGCTTCTTTACTCAATCCATATATTTCAACATTATCATATAATGATAAAAGCTTAATTAATGAATGTATTGTTCTTCCATATAATAGGTCTCCAAGTATTGCAACTTTTACCCCATCAATTTTGCCTTTCTTATGTTTTATTGTATACATATCTAATAAAGCTTGTGTTGGATGTTCACCTTTTCCAGCTCCTGCATTTAATATTGGAATTTTTTCTACGCTTGCAGCTTCTACAGCAGATGTATCAGAGCTATGTCTAATTACCATTGCGTCTGCGTATCCTGCAATAACTTTTACAGTATCTTGTATTGTTTCTCCTTTTGCTGCTGATGAAAATTCTCTTGCATTTTCTGTTGTGATAATCTTTGCTCCAAGTTTTAATGCTGCTGTTTCAAATGATAGTCTTGTTCTTGTACTTGGTTCATAAAACATAATTGCAATAATTTTATCATCTAATTTATGTGAATATTCTTTCATATTATTTCTTATTTTATCTGCGAGTGTAAATAACTCTTCTAAGCTTTCTCGATTATATTGTTCACTACTTAATATATGTTTCATTTTTCCCTCCTAAGTTTTTTTAATTATATTACATTACTTTTCTTATTTCAACATTTATTTTTACTATATCATCATGATTTTTTTGAAATAGTTCTTTTAATTCTAAAAGTCTATCGTCATTAGGCTCTATCTTTTCTTCTTTTAGCTTATCTAATTCATCACATAATTTTTTATATTCCCTTGCTTTTAAATCAAGTTCCATAGTTAGACCAACAAGTTTAGTCTGATTTATATTCATCATCTTTCCTGTCCTCCATTCTCTATTTGTTTTTGTACTCTTTGATAAAGAATGTACTGCTCATAATTCATTGCATCTTGGAAGCTATATTCAGCTGGCACAGATAAATTTGAAGTTGTTTTTTTTAATCTTTCTATTTGTCTTTTTAATCTATTATACCCCATTCCAATATTTATTTGGGTCAATGGCTTACTAGGATTTTGTCTATCATATTCTTCTATAAATACTCTTAATCCCCTTTGAAATGCTTTAAATATCATTTCTCTATTTTGCTCCTCTGAACTTGTTTCTTCCACAGCATATTTTCCTAAAGATTTTTCGTGATTCCTATATTTTTCATTAAGCTCGAAATCATTAATTACTGCATAGCCTTTCTCCTTATTTAAATACATTGTTCCTTTTGCTATTATATCTCCTCTTGAATTTCTAACAACTAAATTCTGCACATCTGATGCAATAGCACTTGCAATAGCAATATCTCTTCCATAATATTGACTTGTTATCGTTCCACAGCAGCTACAAAATAGTCCCATTATATAATTATGTGGGTCATTTTTACTTAGCCATTCATATGTAAATTGCTTATCATATAGCTCTTCTATCATTTCTTTTCCACTTACTAATTCTGTCTCTGTTTGCTTTTTTATTCTTTCTATGCTTTCTAATATTGTTTCTTCTCTTAAAGTTTTTCCTAATATATGCTCTGGTACATTTGCATTCCTTGCCTCTTGTCTTATATCGTTCACTTTATCGAATACCTCTTGTGAGAGACCTTTTCCTTCAAAAATTTTGGCAATATCTGCATTTTCATTTGTTACTCCTATAAATTTATTATCTGAATAGAATTTCTTAAGAGCATCTTCCCAAGGAATCTTTATAGGATTTCCGTTTTTCATCTAAACAGTCTCTATATGCTTTTGCATTATCAAAATTTGACATAACTTTTGTGAACATGCCATGATAATTTCTTTCCAAATCTAAAAGCATTTCTAAATTTGAAAAACCTGTTTGTTTTTTTATAGTATCTCCTTTTCCGTCTTTTACCTTTTTTACGTCTTGATGAGATAAAAATTTTAGAAAATCTTGATTAGGTTTAACATCAAGTGGCATTAGATCAAATAGCCTGTGATATTTACCGTAATTTCATTTCATCTGTCTTTAAAAGTCTAGCAAGCAATGAACATGCCTTTTGTGCTAAGAGTATCTCTGTTTCTTTTCCGTTTTCATTTAAAATTTTTTTGGTTGAGAAACAACCTAAGCTAGTTGCAAATTTAAAAAAGTTTAACCTTTCTTCTTCTGGGAAGTCAGATAGCATATCATTTATTTCTGAAATTTCACTTTTGAAAAACCTGAAATCACTATTTTCATAAAAGAATCTTGCTTTTTCTTTTTTTATTAATTCTAAAGCATATACATAAGGTATACTAAACTTATTTTTCGTTAAATTTTGTGAAAGAGTAATTACTTGGTCAAATCTATTACTTGGTACTAATATATTGTAATCAAGTCCAACAAATGATTTTGCTATTTTTTCAAATTCTAATGCATCTATATATTCATCTTTGTTTTTAGGTAATTCTTGTGAAAAGATTAATTCTCCTTTTGGTGTTCTATATGCATATTTGAAATGTAATCCTTCAAATGCTCTTGCCCCAATAGATTTTACTTTCGAATGTACAATTAGTTTTTTAAGAGTTATACAACCATTAAATGCATCATCTGGAATTTCTTCTTCACTATCCGGTATTGTATATTCTATTATTGGCTCTCTCGATAAATTAAAAGCTTCATTAAGGAAATTACATTCTCCCGTAAAATTCCCACCTTTGCTAGCTCCATATTTTACATTACCATTTTCTTGTATATTCCTAACATCTATTCCATTTAAGAATCCTCGAATTGTGCTATTTTGCCACATTGTGGTATTTAGGTCAGGTAAATTTGGGTAAAATGGAATATTTGCAATAATTGCTTCTTCTGCTATTAAATCAAAATATTTTGCCTTTCCGTTTCCTTCTTGATTTATACTTTTTGGCATTTCATCCCAATTTTTTATTACAAATGAAATTGGTTCAATCTTTACCCATCTTATTGTTCCTGGCTTACCAGATAATGTTTCATCAGAATATACATCTTCTTTGTTATTAATAGATGATATTATGCGCACATATCTATCTCCTTGATATTCGAATTCAGGACTATGTTTCCCTCCAAATACTTTATCACTTTCTTTTTGCCCATTACCTGAAAACCATCTCCCTGTTGCTATGATTTCGTCTTGTATTTTTCCACCGTTATATAACGATTCCAATTTTTTACTTAGTTCTTCGTTTACTTTTGTTTTTGGGTATTCACCTATTTGTAATGTATGATATATTGTTTTTCCATTAGTATCTTTTACTTCTCTTATATTAACATCTTCTTTTTTGTCTTCCTTTGGAAGCTCATAATGCAAAGATGGACAAATACCAATTTCTGATTCATAGGGACTAATATAATCAAGGCTTCCATTACCTTGTATAAAACATACATCATAACTATTATAGGAAGAGCGAAGCCATACTGAACTTGCATGTTTTCCAGTACTCGTAATAAGAAAATGGTTTATGAAAGCATTATTCATTATAGCATAGTCAGTCGCAGATATTTTTCTTTCTATATCTGTTTTTTTACCATCAAATTGCTCTTCATAGCTGTCTAAATATATTAAATCTGTTGTTTTTAGACTCTCCCTATCTATATTCTCAAATTTACTTGTATTTGTATTTTCGATAGTTGTTGGAATAATCTTGCTTCTTAAATCATCTCTTTTCATACATACCTCTTTATCCTAATATAAATTATTATTTTATATTATATTATAAAATAAATAAAAATCAAATATTTTGTCAAAAATTGTTATTTCTTTTATTATTTCTTAAGAATTAATGTCAAATTTTGTTTTTTTACATAATATATATTAAAGCTTGTATTTAAAGCTTTAGGAAAGGAATGAAAATATTATGGAATATGAAAACAATAATGATAAATGCCCTATAGTTGAAGTTGACGGTTTTATCGAAGCAGGTAAGCAATTTGATTTAGAAATAAATCTTCCTGAAGATAATCGTAACGTTATATATGGCGTTATAAAAGACTGTTATCATGAACCAGCAAAAGATGCTGTTGTTAAATTAGTTGAAATAGATTATGAGAAAGGTGAAGAAGTTAGAAAACCTGTATCTCATACTTTTACAGATGAATACGGCGAATTTGTTTTTGGACCACTTTGCCCTGACAAAAAATATGCAATAGATGTTTGGGTAAACAAAGTTAGAACATTTAAGATTTGCGCTAAATGTAGTAGAAAAGGTAAATGCTTAAAAGGCGTTAAAATGGATCAATGTGATAAATGTATAGAAAAAAATCCTTGTGATTACAGAGACGCTGAAGCTGAATCTACTAACTGTGGAACTTGCTAATTTTTATATAAAAATAAGGGGCTAATATAAAAATATTAGCTCCCTAAATATTTTAAAACATTCTTGGATTTCCCGGTCTCATTATTGGTGGTACTGGCGCTCCTCCCATTCCCGGTCTAGGTCTAGGTCCAGGTCTGCCTGGAAAATTTCCTCCTGAGCCACCTCCTCCTGATAAAAGTTCTCTTAATATTAATATTCTTATTAAATCTTTAAGTAGATAATTATTTTTAGAAGGTGGTCTTCTTGTTTCTTTTGCTCTTGGATTTCTAACGTCTCCATTTTTTTGAGGTGTATTATTTTCTATAATGTCATCACCTGGTTCAATAACACTATATATTTCTTCAACCATTTGAGAAATTCCTTCTTCTGTAATATCAGTTCCATTTCTCCTACTACATACTTTCTGAACCATAGGATAAATTAATGAATATATTTCTGGATATAGCTTATTTACTTCTTGCATATTTTGATTTATATTCATTGCACTATAATAATTATCTTCACTTTCTCTATATGTATTATTTTGTACGTTTACACCTAGCACATTTTTCATATATTCTTCATAGCTATTATACATAAACTCCTCCTTAATATAAATATATAACTATATATATTCAAGGAGAAGTGTTTTTGTTAAATATTATTAACTATTTCTTTAAATTTTTTGCCTCTTTCTTCAAAGTTTTTAAACATATCAAAACTTGCACTTGCAGGAGAAAATAATACTATATCTCCAGGGCGTGCTTGCTTTTTAGCAAGAGAAACTGTTTCTTCTAATGTTTCACATATATATGTATCTATTTTCTTTCCTTGTCTTTCTTCTTCTTCTTTTACAGCTAAAAATATTTTTTCTGCTGTTTGACCCATCAAGATTAAAGATTTTACATTATCTAGAATTGGCTTTGCAATAGGGGTATAATCAAGATGTTTATCATATCCGCCAGCAATTAGAACTATTCTTTCATCAAATGAATTAAGGCCTGCGATCGTTCTTGTTGGGCTTGTTCCTATTGAATCATTATACCACTTAACCCCATCAATTTCTCTTATGAATTCTAGTCTATGTTCTACACCTTTGAATTTTTTTATGGCTTCTATTTGTGTATCTATATCTACTAAAGTCTTTGTTGCAGAAATTGCAGCACAAACATTCTCATAATTATGTACTCCCCTTAAGAGAATATCTTTTGTATTCATTATGTGTCTTCTTATTCTATCATCACATTCTTTTATAACATCTTCATCTAGAATTACTCCATCATCTAATTTTGTTTTACTGCTAAAAAATACTACTCTTCCTTCTGCTTCTTTTGCACATTCTCTTGTTATATCATTATCATAGTTAAGCACAACAATATCATCTTTTGACTGAAACTTAAATATATTTTTCTTTGCATCAATATACTCTTCATAAGAACTATGTACATTTAAGTGGTTTGGAGAAATATTGGTAATAACTGAAATTTTAGGGCTTATTTTCATATTCATTAATTGAAAACTACTTAATTCAAGTACTACATAATCATTTTCTGTCATTTCACTTAGTTTCGTAAATAATGGTACTCCGAATGTTTCCTCCCAAATAACAGTTATATCCTTTTTGTTTTAATATTTCATAAATAAGAGATGTTGTTGTTGTCTTTCCATCACTTCCTGTTACTCCAATAACCGTTCCTGGGCACATTTCTATTAGCATTTCTATTTCTGATGTTACTATTGCTCCCTCATTTTGTGCTTCTACTAATTCTTTTATTGTTGGCATACAGCTTGGAGCCCTAAATATGATGTCAAATCCTTTTAACTTACTTAAAGCATCTTTACCAAGAACATATTTCATGTCATACTTGATAATTTCTTCAAAATCTTCTCTTGGAATATTATCTACTTCTCTATTATCAAATACAGTTACATTTGCTCCTCTTTCATACATGTACTTTAGAAGCGGAAGATTACTTACTCCAAGTCCTATTATTGCAACTCTTCTATTATCTAAATATCTTTCAAACTCCTCTAATTTTTCATTCATATACACTTTTTACATCCCCTTACAAAATCTAGATTTTAATTACTTACCCCAGAAAATAGTGATCCTTTGTATTTATCAAGAATTTTTCCTAGGTCTTTAGATAAATCTTTTAGCATAACAAGTTTTATACTATTGTCTTTATCTTTTGTATAATCATCTATTACCTGCTTTAGTTGTTTTATATTTTTCATTTCTGGTTCTATTTCTTTTGTGTATAGGTCTGCTCTATTTACTAATTTTTCTCTAATTGTAACTATATCTTCATTGCTTGCACATGATAATCTTTGGAAAGTTTGATATACATCATAATATTTAAATATTGGAACATTCATACATTCTTTATCAAATCTTTCATAGAATTCTTCCATCTTCATTGGAATACATTTAAATATTGAATCTGCTTTTTCTATATACATTCTATCTTTTAGTTTAGAATTTAAACTGTTAAAATGTTTAAGTATATCTTCCACTTCTGAAGATGGTTCTCCGATTCCTATCGTATCAAGTTCTTCTTCAACATTATCACAATACGAAGATACGAGTGAAGACATGTTCATTCCATTTAAAAATATGGCCTTTATATTTTTTATATCATATTTGATTAATCCTTTTTTTATAAGGTAATCAAAATATATAAATAGCTTTACATCTTCAATAAGAGTTGTTTTTGCTGTTTTAACATCTTCAAGTATTTCGTCAATTATCCTATCAAAATCTTCATCACTAATTTTCCAATATTCTTCTGTAAGAAGTCTTTTGTATCCTGGAAGATTCGAAGTATCTACTGTATTTATAATCATATCCATGTCACTTTTGAATACTTTCATATCAAATATTCTTGTTCTTATATATATTTCAATAAATTTAAAGAATCTATATTCTGATTTAAAATTATAGTAATAAGTATTATCAAATTCTTTAATATAAAATTGCCTGTTATCCATTAATACTCTTGAAGAAACAAGTATTGCTTTATATTCTTCATTGTTTGCAATATTTATAAACTTATCCTTTGTTATTTTTCCAGCTTTAATTTCAAAAGAAACTGCTATTGTGAAAATTAACATTGTTTGTAATACTCTGTGATTTATATTTGGATAGTTTTTGTTAACCATCTCAAATATTTTCTTAAAATCATTTAGTGCATGTTTTAAAATTCTTAAGTTTCTTGTTCCACTTTTATTAAATGTTGTGATTATAAGTCCAGTTGATTCTCTTAAAAATCTAATAAGTTCTTCATTTGCTTCATATCTCATTAATAATCCATTAATTATATAATCAAATTTAGGCTGATATTCAAACGTTTCACCAATTAACTTTTCTTTTATTCTTTCATAATCGTTTGCTTTATCAAATACATATTCTATCTTATCTTGTATTTTTTCTACCATAGGTTTGTCTGTAACTTTAGTTAAATCGTTTTCTTTATCTAGTATATATGTTGCTATGAAAGTTTTCATTTCTAGGTTTGTACTTTTAAGTTTATTAGATAATTCTTTTTCATTACATATAATTATAGTTTTTATATGGTCATGCTCTACAAAGTTATTAATATATCCTAGGATGTCTATAACATCAACATTTGCTCTTTCTAGGTCATCAAAGCATAATACTTTGTCATCAGTTGAGAAGAAATCAGAATAGTCAACTCTATCTCCATTTTGAGTAACACCAAAAAGGTTAGCCATATCTATTCCAGTTTTAGCATATTCAGGAATTTTTGTAACACCATTTGCAGACATAAATTTCTTCAAGTTCTTATCCATAAGTTGTGTTGTTTCTATGAATATCTTTTTACTAATTTCTTCCAAATTAGAAATACCATATAAAGACATATAGATTGTTGTAAATGACTTACCGATTTAAATTCATTGACTCTATTTTATTTCTTACTTTGTTATTCCAAAAGTAGGTTTTTCCGCTTCCCCACTCACCGGTTTATCATAACCGCATAGTCTGTATAATCAGCTCTTACATAATCTAATATACTCTCAACTAATTCTTCCATCCGTTCCTCCATCTCTTAGTTTGAAGCTAAATGCTCAAACAAATTATTTTTACATCTTTCGTTATTTTATTTTGCTAAACTTAGTACTAAAACTTCTTTTGCATTATTTTCTTTCAAGATTCTGCTACATTCATTTGCTGTATTTCCTGTTGTGTATATATCATCAAAAAGAATTATTTTTTTGCTATCTATTATTTGCCTATTTTGTATTTCATATACATTTTTGACATTTTCTATACGCTCTAGCATACTTAATGAGCTTTGCTTTGGTGTATTTTTTATTTTTATTAATAAATTTTTGTATTCTATATTTGGAATTTTTCTTGCTAATTCCTTTGCAATAAGCTCACTTTGGTTATACCCTCTTTCATTTTTTCTTTTTTTATGTATCGGTACAGGACATATTATATCATAAGAATTTATAATTCCATATACTTTTTCATTTTTTAATATTAATTTTGCAAAAGTTTTATACATATATGACTTATCAAAAAATTTATATGATAAAATATATTCTCTAAAAAGCCCTTCATAGTCTACTAAATAGATGTGTTTATCAAAATATTTGTTATTTACTTCATCTATTTTATATAAAAGCTTATCTTCTATTTTATCCTCACATTCACTGCATAGAAAATCTTGATTAATTTTTCCACAGAAGCCACATACATTTGGATAAATTAGACTTAAAACAAAATCTAATATACATACCACCTCTTAATTTAAAGTTCTTCTAGTTTATACTGAAGTCCTGTATTTCTAACTTTAGCATCAGTATTTTTTATCATAAACTCAATTACATCTTGACTGCCTATAATAATTAATAATTTCTTAGCTCTTGTTATTGCAGTATACAAAAGATTTCTCGTAAGAAGCATTGGTGCAGATCTTACTATAGGAAGAATTACAACATCAAATTCGCTTCCTTGTGATTTATGAACTGTAATTGCATAAGAATGTTCTATCTGATCAAGCTCTGAAAATTCATATTCTGCCTTCTTGCCATCATAATCAACTTCTACAACTTCTGATATATTACTTATATTTGTAATAGTTCCCATTTCTCCGTTAAAGATTCCGATTGCCTACATTTCCATCTTGTTCCCATTCTATATCATAGTTATTTTTCATTTGCATTATAGTATCGCCTTCTCTAAATGTAGTCATTCCGCACTGCTTTTTCTTGTTTTTTTGCACCATTTGGATTAACAAGCTCTTGTATTTTTTTATTTAACTCTTTGGTTCCAACAGTACCTTTTTTACTTGGTGTTATTATTTGCACACTTTTAAAGTCTTCATAATTATCGAATTTCTTAAGTCCATCTTTGTATAGAGAAAGTACAAAATTTAATATTCTTTCTTGGTTACTTTCCTTAACAAAAAAGAAATCTTTCTTTAATTCTTCATCATCATCTTCTATAAAGAATTTACCTGAATTAACTCTATGGGCATTAAGTATAATCTTACTTTTTGCTGCCTGTCTAAAGATTTTATCAAGAGTTATTACATGAATTCTTTCAGATGCAATTATGTCTTTTAATATGCTTCCGTGGTCCTACTGATGGAAGTTGGTCAACATCACCAACAAGCACAAGCTTTGTTCCTTCATATATTGCCATAAGTAGATATTTCATAAGAGCTAGGTCTATCATTGATGTCTCATCTACTATTATCACGTCTGCATCAATCGGTTCTATATTTATTTCTTCATTTATGTAATTTGCATCATCAATTTTAGTTATTTGAAGTAATCTATGTAAAGTCTTTGCATCTTCTCCAGTTGTTTCTGTCATCTTTTTTGCAGCTCTTCCTGTTGGTGCACAAAGCACAACCTTTTTTCCTTCTCTTTTATATAGCTCTATTATA
>CANRCJ010000008.1 GCA_947629105.1 uncultured Clostridia bacterium
GCCCGTTGGTCAAGCGGTTAAGACATCGCCCTTTCACGGCGGAGACATGGGTTCGATTCCCGTACGGGTCACCAATTGCCACTTTAGCTCAGATGGTAGAGCAACGCACTTGTAATGCGTGGGTCATCCGTTCGATTCGGATAAGTGGCTCCATAGAAGGTCAAGAGTTTTGAATAAGTCTTAATTCTTGGCTTTTTTCATATATTTAAGAAAGGAAATGAATAATGAAAAAAGTTGCAATAATAACGGGAGCATCAAGAGGAATAGGTAGAGAATGTGCAAAGATACTTGCAAGAAATGGAATAACAGTAATTGCTAGTTATAATAAATCAGAGAAACAAGCAAGGTCATTAAAAGAAGAGTTAAAAAAAGAAAATATAGAGATTGATATATTTAAAGCAGACGTTACAAATAAATATGAAATAAAACAAATGGTAGAATACGTTTTGCAGAAGTATGGGAAAATAGATGTGTTAGTAAATAATGCAGGAATATCACAAATAAAACTATTTACAGATATAACAGATGATGACTGGGAAAACATGATAAAGACAAATTTGAGCTCAGTTTTTTATATGACAAGAGAAGTATTACCAAATATGATACATAATAAAAATGGATGCATAATCAACATATCATCAGTATGGGGAATAACAGGTGCATCATGCGAAGTACATTATTCTGCAGCAAAAGCAGGAGTTATTGGGATGACTAAGGCACTTGCAAAAGAGGTAGGCCCATCTAATATAAGAGTAAATACAATAGCTCCAGGAGTAATAGATACTGATATGAATAAAGATCTTACGAAAGAGGAACTACAGGAACTTGAAGAAGAAATACCTGTTAAAAGAATCGGAAAGCCAGAAGATATAGCAAATTGCGTAAAGTGGATAGTAAATGATGCATACATCACAGGACAAACAATACAAATAGATCGGCGGATGGATATCAAAATAATATTTTATATACAAAAAAGGAGGCATTTTGTAAATGTCTCCTTTTAAAATACAAATTATTGACCATTAGTTATTTTTCTTTTATAATTACCAGATATAATTTTTGGTAAATAAGTTATAAGCTTATAAACTGCTATTCTTATCTTTTTACTCCAAATATAAGAACGTCTTAATCTAGGGCGAGTATCTAAACTTAAATCTTCAGCTAAAACTAAAGATGTAGGAAGTTCCTCTATTTCAAATGTATAGTTTTGATTATCATTATTATCCCAATTACCCTGACCATCATTAAAACAAAAATTTAACGAATCAGAGTCATCTAAAGTTATTTCGGCTTGAAAACCTAAGTCAGTTTTTTCCATTTTAACGTCAGTAAGGTTATCCCATGATAAACCAAAGCCATAATGAATAAAAACTTCATCAGCTTTTTCTTGGAACAATTTTCCAGTATATGATATTTTAACCGTTGAGTTTGCAACAAGTTTGTCGGTATTAAAAAATATATTCTTTGTTAATTCCATTTTAATCTCCCACTATTTTATCTTTTGATGTTATCATTATAATATTAAACAAAATAATATTCAAGCTTTTTTTACAAAAATTTATTTTATTTTTAAAATTTTTCCAATTATGTAGAAATTATCCGCATCAGATACGCGAATTTCCTCGAAATTTTTGTTATCAGCTTTTAAAATAATCTTACCTTTTTTTGAGTAAAATTTTCTTATATAAATTTTATCATTATAGCTAAAAATTCCATATTCTTTTGAATTTAAAGGAGTGTTAAGCTCAACAAAAACGTAACTATTCTTTGCAAAAGTAGGCTCCATTGAATTATCAGGAAGTTTTACAGCCATAGCAGCACTAGGAATAGAAGGAGGACAATCAATAAAACTATCCAACTTATCTATTGCTATAATTTTATTATAAGAGATGTGATTGACTACATCATAGCTTTGTCCTTCTTCGTTAATATCTTTATCATAAGTGAACATGAGTGGCTCATAAGGTATGTTTAATGCCTTACAAATAATTTTAAGTGCTTTATGACTTGGATTCCTTTCACCTTTTTCAATATGTGTCAAATGCCCAATATTAATATCTGTAACCTTAGCAAGTTCAGTCTTAGTCATACCTTTATCTTTTCTTGCTTTAGCAATCATATCGCCTATCATAAAATTCTACCTCTTTCTTCATAATTTTATAATATTATACAAAATAAAGCAAAGTTTGTCTAGCAAATAATAAAAAAATTTAACAGAAATTATAAATATATTGTAAAGAATAAAAGTATGTGATAATATTAAGATATAAAAATACAAGAGAAAAATGGAGGAAAAATGAAAAGAAAAAGTAACAAGAAAATTGTTCTAATTTATGTTGCAGCAATTATTATAGTTATATTTGGAATTTTTTCAACAATATTTGCATTATTAAATTCAGGAAATTCAAACATCATAAATAATATTAGAATTAACAATATAGATGTTTCTGGATTAAACCAAGTTCAAGCAGAAGAAAAAATACAAAATAAAATTTCTGCTATAATGAATGACAAAATAGTTTTAAAACATAGGGAACATGAAAAAGAAATAACATTGAAACAAATAGAATTTACAACAAATTTAAAGGATAAAGTATATGAAGCATGTACGATAGGAAGAAATAAAAATATAATTGAAAATAACTATAAGATATTAAATACAATAATAAAAGGAGAAAATCTAGATTTAACATTTAAGTTTAATGATAAAATAGTTAATAGTATTTATAGCAACTTAGACGAAGAATGGGAAGATAAGTTTGTAGATAATAGTTACTACATAGAAGATGATAAATTAATAATTGTAAAAGGTACAGCAGGTGTTGTAATAAATAAAGAAGAATTACAAACAAAGCTTAATGAATTAATAATTAATAAAATTCAAGGCAAAGACATAAATGAAATAGATATACCAACTCAAACAAATGAACCAGAACTAATAAATATAGAAAAAATTAGAGAAGAAATATATAAAGAAGCGAAAGATGCATCTTATGATAAGAAAACATCAACATTGCAAACCCATGTAGAAGGGGTAGACTTTGCGATTACAATGGATGAAGCAAAAGAGATTTTGCAAGAAGATAAAGATGAATATCAAATACCACTTCAAATAACGAAGCCAGATATAACAACTGATAAGCTAGGGGAAGAGGCGTTTCCAGAACAACTTTCTAGTTTCTCAACAAGATATGATGCAAGTAATGTAAATAGAGCAACCAATATAGAGCTAGCAGTAAATGCAATAAATGGAAAAGTACTACTTCCAGGAGAAACATTTTCATTTAATGGAACAGTTGGACCAAGAACAAAGGCAAAAGGATACTTGCTTGCAGGTGCATATTCGGCAGGTGAACTTGTAGAAAGCTACGGAGGTGGGGTATGTCAAGTATCTAGCACAATATATGACTCTGTACTTTATGCTAATCTAGAAATTGTACAAAGATCTAACCACTCATCAGTTGTATCTTATGTGGATCCTGGATTAGATGCCACAGTATCGTATGGCTCAAAAGATTTTAAATTTAAAAATTCCAGAAAATATGCAATTAAAATAAAAGCAGAAGCAAAAAACGGAATATTAACAGTACAAATTTGGGGAATACCAGAGGAAGAAGAATATGAGATAGAGCTTTCAAGTGAGGTTACAGAAGTAATACCATGTAATACAAAATATGTGTATGATAGCTCACTTGCTCCAGAGCAAGAAATCATAAATGCAATGGGAGCAAATGGAGCAAAAAGTATTGCATATAAGACTGTTAAGAAAAATGGTACTGTAATATCAAAGACAGTTATTTCAGAAGACAGCTATAATCCAATGACTAAAGTTATAAAGACAGGAACAAGACATTAATAAAAATACAAATAATGGGAATATAACCAGAAATGGCTATATTCCTTCTTTTGTTACAGAAATATTACAATAAAATTACAAAAAGGAACATTTTTTAAAATCTATTTACAATTTATTTGTTTAATGCTAAGATAAGGGTATATAAATAAAAATATATAGTTTAAATAAAAACTATAAACAAAAGAATAAAAGGAGGTGTAAAGGTAAGTAAAAGAGGAAATTATTAAAATATGTAATAATACCTCTAATTACAGGTAATAGGAACTTTAGCACAAGCTATCTTTAAAAAAAGATAGAAAAATAACAAAAAGAAATCTTAAGAAAGGAACAAAAAGAAAATGAAAGTAAAAAAATTAACAATGGAAATGTTAATAGTAGCAATGATTATGATTGCATTTATGGTAATGTTTCCAAAAGCTGTTAATGCAGCAGTAAGCTATACTAAAACAGTTACAGCTAACGACGGAAGTATAGAAATAAACTTAAAGGGGCTAACTTTAGATGAGGAAAAAACCTATTCTTTTGCCTTAGTTGAAAAAGCAAAGACACCTGAAAGTTGGGTAGAAATAAGAGATTATACAACAACTACAGCAAAAGTTGTATTGAATCCATCAACACAAGCTATTAAAGATGTTCTAAAGAAAACAGATACAGGATATCTATATGTAAAAGATAATTCTGTTGAAGATGGAACATATGTAGTAGAAAAATTACAAGTTGATCTAAAGTTACCATTGTTACAAGCAGTTAGCTATAAATATGAAGCGAATGGATGGTACACTATTAATCAAGTATATGATGCAATTGGTGATAAATATAGTTATATGGAAAGCAACACATATTACCAATATGTAAAAGTTACAGATAAAAACCTTATAGAAAAATACTTAAAAATAAAAAATAGTAAAGGTGATGTAACTACTTTAGAAAGTTCTTTACCAAGTGCGCCAACTACAGGCTATAACAAAGGTAGCTATATCAGTGGAAATAATAAAAACGATGGACTATATCTTTTATGGGTAAAGTTAACAGGAACTGACACAAAGGATGTTTATGGATGCATTATACATGATGGACTTCCAAAAGCAACTAAAGTTGATGAGTATATCCCACAAGCAAAAGTTCAATCAATAAGCGTTATAAGTCCAAATGAAGGTACATATCCAGCTCCTCAAACAGTACAAATCCTTGTTAGATTTAGTGATCATATCAAAGGTTCAACAGCTCCTACATTAAAAATTAAATTTGGAGAAGGAAAAGAAAGAACTTTAACAAATGGAACTATAAAGAATGATTACTTTACAACATCAGATGATGGAGCTATAATCTACACATACAATATCCAAGCAGATGATAAGGGACAACTTGCAGCAGTTAGCTTAACAGGTGGAAATTTAACAGATGAACTTGGAAACGAAGTAAAACTTTCTTGTCCAGTAATAACAGGAAATGCTATAAAAGCAAACACAGAAGTACAAGCAAATAATCAAACACAAAATGATAAGGACAAAACACCTTCAACAGATAATAACCAAGGAAGCAGTTCAACAAACAAACCATCAGAAACAACTACAAACAATAATAACTCAAATAGCAAAGATGACACAACTGTAAAAGGAAACTTACCACAAACAGGTGTAAACGAAACAATTATAGGAGTAATTGCAGTTGTAGCTGTTATTGGCGGAGTATTATATGTAAGATACAGAAAAATGAGAGATATAATTTAGGAATTGTCTTAAATGATATATAAAACTTTCTTTTAGCAAGTATTGTATATAGATACAATACTTGCTTTTTTTTATAAATAAATCTATTGAAAAAAGTATTTATATAAAGTATAATAAACTTTAGGAAAGGAGAAAAGACAGGAATATGGAGAGAGAAAATTTATTAAATAAAGCAATGCGTGATTATACGACACAAATGAATATTTTACAAATTATATTGATATGTGTTGGAGCGTTAGTTGTTCCTACATTTTTAGCAAGTCTGCTAACAAAATTATTTGGAGCAAACAGCTGGGTAGCACAAAATTCACAGATAATAGTCGGAACAATAGTAAACACTGCACTAATAGTGACTGCAATAAATGTAAAAGGATGGAAAAAAATCGTAGGAATTATAACACTACCAAGTATATCAACAATACTAGGAGGATATGTATTTAAAACTGCATCTGTATATATGGCATATATGATACCAGCAATATGGCTTGGAAACTTTGCAATAGTTTATTTATATAAATTATTATTACTAAAAAAAGAATTAAACTACTTTATTACAGGAATAATAGCAGTAATTGTAAAAGTTGCAATAATATTTTTAGGATTTACTATACTTAATGCTATAGGAATATTCCCAGAAAAATTAGTTCAAAACTTACAAACAGCTATGAGCACAACACAATTAATTACGGCAACTCTTGGAATGCTTATTACTTATACAGTATATATAGCAAATAAAAAATTAGCTAAAAACAGCTAAAATATAAAAGTTAAGAGTGATTTATAATTTAAAATCACTCTTAACTATTGACAAACAATCAAAAAAATATTATAATATGTAAAGTTCAATAAGCGCTATTAGCTCAGTTGGTAGAGCAGGTGACTCTTAATCACAAGGTCCGCGGTTCGAACCCGCGATGGCGCACCACAAAACAATAGAGAGCTTCTTGACTCTCTATTTTTTACATAAGTAGAATAAAGTTATTTTTAAATTATAGGAGAAAGAATGAAAATAAAAGGAAAAGTAAAACGAATACATGTATTTATATTTATTTTTATAATTATAATATGTTTTCCATATTTGAATAGCTTAACCCATATTATAAAAGATGAACAATTAAATGGGGTAACAGTTGCAGCAGAAAAAAGCTTATATAGTGTAAAAGGATATATCAGTGGAAATTATCAAAAACAATATGAAAATTGGTATTTAGAAAATTTTCCATACAGAGGGTTTCTTATAAAAAATTATAATCAATTAAAATATGATTTATTTAAAAAAGGAAGTTCAATTATTGGAAAAGATAACTATTTATTTGAAGAAGGATACATAAATGAATATCTAGGAATTAATACAAATGTATCTGTAGAAAAAGCAGATAGTGTAATGCAAGATTTGGAAGTTATAAACGATATATGCAAGAAAAATGGAAAAGAATTTTATTTCTTAATAACTCCTAGCAAAGCACATTTTTTCCCTGAAAATATACCGGACAAATATTACAAATTGGCGGAGAATAATGATAATTATGTAAGATACTATGATTTATTAACAGAAAGATTAAAGACAAGCGGTATAAAATATGTAGATGCTCCAAATTATTTTTCTGAAGTTAAAATAAATGAACCTATATTTTACAGAAGCGGTATACATTGGAGTTATTATGCATCAACATGCTTTTTAAGTGACTTTATAAAATATATAAATAACACTTCAAACTTAAATTTACGAAATTTTGAAATTGCAGAAAGTGAAGAAACAGAGAATTCATGTATGCCAATCGATACAGATCTTTATGACCTTTTGAATGTTTATAGGGCTAAAAAAGATGAAAGATATTATAGAGCAAAGTTAGAATTTACAGACCAAAATAATACGGACAAAAAATTGTTTATACAAGGAGGAAGTTTCTGCAGAAATTTAATTGAAATTCTAAGATATGAAACTTTCCAACATATAGATTACTTATATTATCTAACAGAAATAGAAGAATATGACATACATAAAGGCGACAATATAGACTTATATAATATTAATAATAATGAAGTTACAAAAGAGCATCTTGATAAGCTTTTAAGTGATAAAGATATTATTATCCTTGAAGTAAATCAAGAGTATATGGCATCTTGGGTAGATGGATTCCCAAAAATCTTAAGAAGTTATCTAGAGGAAAATGGGTTTCCAGATTAATAAATTGTAAAAATAAAAGGAGAAATAAAAATGTTATTTACTACACCAATATTTTTATTTATCTTTCTACCACTTACACTTTTCTTGTATTTTATTGTAGAGAAGAAAAACAAAAATTTAGTATTATTTATAATGTCAATAATATTTTACTCTTGGGGTGGAGCAAAATATTTAATATTGATACTTACATTAATTGTTATAAATTATTTTAGTGGTATTTATATAGATAAACAAAAAGAAAATAAAAAGAATAAAAAGATTATATTTATAGCAACTATTTTAATTGACATTGGAGTTTTAGTTTTCTTTAAATATCTAAACTTTTTCCTAAGCAATCTAATAAGAGCTTTAGGTCTAATTAATATAGATATAGGAGAAAAAATTCATTTAGCAAATATAGCATTACCAATAGGTATTTCATTTTTTACATTTCAAATATTATCTTATATTATTGATGTATACAAAGGAAATGTAAAAGTTCAAAGAAATATTATTAATTTTGGACTTTATATAATGCTATTCCCACAATTAATTGCAGGACCAATTGTTAGATACATAGATATTGAAAAACAATTAGATGAAAGAAAAGTAACATACGAAAAATTTTATAGTGGAATAAAAAGATTTATAATAGGATTTGCAAAAAAAGTTTTATTATCTAATTTAACAGGATATGTAGCAGATTTAATTTTTAATAATAGTGTATATCATTCTAATATGATATTTGCATGGATAGGAGCTATATGCTATGCATTACAAATTTATCATGATTTCTCAGGATATTCAGACATGGCAATTGGACTTGGCAAAATGTTTGGATTTGATTTCTTAGAGAACTTTAACTATCCATATATATCAAAATCTATAAAAGAATTTTGGAGAAGATGGCATATATCATTATCTGGATGGTTTAGAGATTACGTATATATTCCACTTGGAGGAAATAGAAAAGGAAAATTAAAAACTTATAGAAATTTATTAATAGTATTCTTTATAACAGGATTTTGGCATGGAGCAAGTTGGAATTTTATCGTATGGGGCTTATTCTTTGGAGTATTTTTAATCTTAGAAAGAGGAAAATTTGGTGAAATCCTTTCAAAACTACCATCAATAGTTCAAAGAATATATACTTTATTTATCGTATTAATTGCATGGGTATTCTTCAGAGCAGAAGGAATTAGTTCAGCTTTAGTATATTTAAAGGACATGTTTAGCTTTAATTTCGAAAACATGAATTTAATTCACAAAATTTTAGATGTCGAATATATAACATTTCTAATAATTGCAATAATATGTTCTACTCCAGTAATAAAAACTATTATACAAAAAGTTAGAGGAAAACTTAATGAAAAAGGCAAGACAATTGTAAATACAACAATTGATATAGCATTAATAATAGTTTTTATAATAGCAATATTATACATGGTGGGTTCATCATATAATCCATTTATATATTTTAGATTTTAAATTTTTTAAAATTCACAATTCTTTGGCGTTCTTGGGAAAGGAAGAACATCACGAATATTTTGCATACCAGTTAAATACATCATCATTCTTTCGAACCCAAGACCGAAACCACTGTGAATGCAACTTCCATAACGTCTTAAATCCATGTACCACCAATAATCCTTTTCATCTAAGCCAAGTTCTTTTATTCTAGCATTTAGTTTGTCAAAATTTTCCTCTCTTTGACTACCACCGATAATTTCTCCAATACCAGGAACAAGTAAGTCAGATGCTGCAACAGTCTTACCATCTGGATTCTGCTTCATATAGAAAGCCTTAATATCCTTTGGATAATCAGTTACAAAAACAGGTTTTTTAAAGATCTGTTCACTTAAATATCTTTCATGTTCTGTTTGAAGATCGCAACCCCAACTAACAGGAAACTCAAACTTATCATTAACTTTTTCAAGTTCCTTAATAGCATCAGTATAAGAAATTCTACCAAAATCAGAATTTATAACATTATTTAATCTTTCAAGTAAACCTGTATCAACAAATTCGTTAAAGAAAGCCATTTCTTCAGGAGCATTTTCTAATACATAAGAAATAATATATTTAATCATATCTTCTGCTAAATCCATGTCATCTTTTAAATCGGCAAAGCAAATTTCAGGTTCAATCATCCAGAATTCTGCAGCATGTTTTACGGTATTAGAATTTTCTGCTCTAAAAGTTGGACCAAAGGTATAAACATTACGGAAAGCATGTGCAAAAGTTTCAACATCTAATTGACCGCTAACTGTAAGATGTGAAGATTTACCAAAGAAATCTTGTGAAAAATCGACTTTTCCATCTGCATTTTTTATAGGATTATCCATATCCATTGCAGTTACCCTAAACATTTCTCCAGCACCTTCGCAGTCGCTACCTGTAATAATAGGTGTATGCACATATACAAAGCCTCTTTCTTGGAAAAACTTATGAATAGCATAAGATAAAACACTACGAACTCTAAAAACTGCATTAAATGTATTAGTTCTTGGACGTAAATGGCTAATTGTTCTTAAATATTCAAAAGAATGTCTTTTCTTTTGAAGAGGATAATCTAAATCAGCATGATTTATAATATCAAGTGTATTTGCCTTAATCTCAAAAGGTTGTTTAGCATTATCAGTTTTAACAACTTCACCCTTAACTATAATTGAAGAACTAATAGAAAGCTTCTTAACATCTTCAAAATTAGAAATAGAAGAATCAAATACAACTTGGACATTCTTAAAAAAGCTTCCATCATTTAATTCAATAAAGCCAAAATTTTTAGAATCACGTATAGTCCTAACCCAACCTGAAAGCTCTACAAATTTACCTATATAATTTTCAGTATTTCTATATAAATCTTTAACTAATATTTTATCAAATTCCATAAAAATCAATCCTTTCAAATAAAGAATACCCTAATTATATAGGATAATACAAGAAATTTCAATAATTTTAACATATATTTTTAATATATTATAGACTTTTTATAAATACATTTGATATAATACAAATATATAACAAAGGAGAAGAGAATGAATAATACGAATTTACCAGTAGTTAAAAAGAATAGTTTACCAGAAAAAATAAAAAAAGGGGCTATAAAAACACGGAAAAGTTATAGGAAGCGGACTAGCATTTTTGGCTTCAACAACAGCTCTTACAGCTAGTATTTTTGCTTTTCCACCTTTAGCAATTCCTGCTGCCGGATTATCGATATATACATCACAAAAATTTTTAAACAATACATTATATAAAAGCTATAAAGATTTAGCATTCATCGCGAGAAGAAAAGGCGATAGAATGAAGATATATCAAGATGTTACTAGACCAGATATATTTTCAAAAATAAGAGGATTAGACGTACGAGAAAAAGTAGGTTTCTTGCAATTGCAAGCGATAGTACGGAATGTCAAAGTTTGGAAACGTAGACGAAAAAGGAAGACCATTATTACTTGAAACAGATACACATGGAGTTGTTAGGAAAACATTAATGAAACTAGAAAAATTAGGATATATAGAAGATTATAGTGAAAATTTAAAAAGATCTAGTAGATTAATACTTCCTAAATTAGCTTTTGCAAATACGGATTTTAAAGAGAAAACAGATATATATAATATAAAATTTCAAAGAACAGAAAAGCCAATTGACTTAGAAAATAGTGAACTTAGAAGAATGTTTCCAGGAGTATTTGGAACGAGAGGCATAATAAATAGTCAAGGATATAATATTAAATATGGAGAAAATGGAGAATTAGTAATAGACTATGGCAAAGGAAAGCCCAAGACTAAAGAACCTCTCATGCAAGAGCAAGATAAATCGAGTGAGCAAAGAGAGCCAAGCTTAAGAGAAAGAGTAAAAGCAGATATATCGCTGGAAGAACAAAGAGATTTCGTAAATCAAGTAATAGAAGAAAATGGAATAGATGGAAATAAAAATAGAGATGAATCACAAAAAGATGTGGAAAAGGAATGATTGAAATATGAGAAATAGTAGAAACAGAAGAAGAAAAAGATACCACGTAAATTATAAGAGAATAAGCTTAATAGTATTATTACTAATTGTAGCTACAGTAGCTACAATATTTGGAATCAAAGCTATAACTAATAGCAATAACAGTGAAGTAGGAAACCGAAATACTGGTAGTCAAGTTCAAGAAGTAGAAAAACCAAAAGACATAACAATAAATCTTGTCGCAACAGGTGACATTATGTGTCATAGTACCAATTTCAAAGCAGCATATAACTCAGAAACTAAAAAATATGATTTTACATCTGTTTTTTCAAATGTAGCAAAATACATAACAAAAGCTGATATTGCAATAGGAAACCTTGAAACAACATTTGCAGGAGAAGCAAGAGGATATAGTGGATATCCTACATTTAATTCACCTAAAGAATTGGGTGAAGCAGTAAAAAATATTGGAATAGATGTATTGTCAACAGCAAATAATCATAGCATAGATAAAGGGGAAAAGGGCATAATTAGTACGCTTGATGCTTTAGATGAAATAGGTATAGCACATACTGGAACATATAGAAGTGAAGAAGAACAAAATAAAGTATTAGTAAAAGAAGCAAATGGAATAAAGATAGCATTTCTTTCATTTACTTACGGAACAAACGGAATCCCAATACCTAGTGGAAAAGATTATTTAGTAAATTTAATAGATGAAAACTTAATTTTAGAACAAATTAAATTAGCAAAAGAACAAAATGTAGATATTATATGTGCAAGCATGCACTGGGGAGTAGAGTATGCACAAAAACAAAATAAAGAGCAAGAAAAATTAGCAAACCTATTATTTGAAAATGGTGTAGATATAATAATTGGAAACCATGCACATGTAATAGAGCCAATGGAAAAAAGAACAATAACTTTAGAGGATGGCACAGAAAAAGAAGTGTTTGTAGTATATGCCCTTGGAAATTTTGTATCGGGACAGGTAAAAGAACATACAAAGAGTACAGCAATACTTGATATGCAAATTACAAAAAAAGGAGAAACAGGAAAAATAACAATAGATAGCGTAGACTATACACCAGTATATTGCTATGATAGAGGCGCTGGAAGTAAAAATAGATATGAATTAATAGATATAAGAAGTGCAATAAATGAGTATGATAGCGGAGATAAATCAAAAATAAATACAAGCTTATATAATACTCTAAAAAAAGAACTTAGTGATATAGAAGGTGTGCTAGGAGAACCAATAAAGAACTAAAAAGTCCTTAATCATATTGTTGCAAAGCCAAAAAAAATATTGTATAATAATTCTATTATGGCTTAAGGAGGAAGAAAAATGCTTGTATCAACAGGAGTAACTGTAAGATTTGGAAAAAGAGTTTTATTTGAAGACGTAAATATACGATTTGGTAAAGGAAATTGCTACGGAATAATCGGAGCAAATGGAGCTGGAAAATCAACGTTTCTTAAAGTATTATCGGGAGAAATTGAACCAAGTAAAGGCGAAGTGTCAATGGATAAAGGAGAGAGACTTTCAGTATTAAAACAGGACCACTTTGCATTTGAAGAATATACAGTAATAGACACAGTAATAATGGGAAATCAAGAATTATATAAAATAATGAAAGAGAAAGAAGCAATATATGCAAAGCCTGACTTTTCTGAAGAAGATGGTATGAGGGCAGCAAAACTAGAGGAAAGATTCGCAGAATTAGATGGATGGAATGCGGAAGCGGATGCAGCAACTCTTCTTAATAATCTAGGGATAGATACAGAATATCATTATAAATTAATGAAAGAAATAGAAGCTAAAGACAAGGTAAAGGTACTACTTGCACAAGCACTATTTGGAAATCCAGATGTGCTTCTATTAGACGAACCTACAAACGACTTAGATTTAAAGAGCATAAATTGGTTACAAGAATTTTTAATTGAATTTGAAAATACAGTAATAGTTGTATCTCATGATAGATACTTCTTAAATAAGGTATGTACACATATTGCAGATGTTGATTTTGGTAAGATAAAAGTATATCCAGGAAATTATGACTTTTGGTATGAATCAAGTCAGCTTGCATTAAAACAAGCAAAAGAATCAAACAAAAAGAAGGAAGAGAAGATAAAAGAACTTCAAGAATTCATTGCAAGATTTAGTGCAAATGCTTCGAAATCAAAGCAAGCAACATCTAGAAAAAAATCATTAGAGAAAATCGAATTAGATGAAATAAAACCATCAAATAGGAAATATCCATATATAGATTTTAAACCAGATAGGGAACCTGGTAAAGATATATTAACCATAAAAAATATATGTAAACAAATTAATGGCGAAAAGATATTAGATAATGTGTCATTTACAGTTAAAAAGGATGATAAAATATTACTTTTAGCAGATAATGAAATAGCCAAAACTTTACTATTTCAAATAATTGCAGGTGAAGTAGAACCAGATTCTGGAGAAGTTATATTTGGAACAACGATAACAGAAGATTACTTCCCAAAAGATAACAATTACATGTTTAAAGAAGATATGTTGCTTGTAGATTGGCTAAGGGGATATTCAAAAGATCCTGATGAAACATATGTTAGAGGATTTTTAGGAAGAATGTTATTTTCTGGAGAAGAGGCGCTTAAAAAGGTAAGTGTACTATCAGGAGGAGAAAAAGTTAGATGTGTTTTGTCAAAGATGATGTTATCAGGTGCGAATTTCTTAATCTTTGATGAACCTACAAACCACTTAGACATGGAAAGTATAACAGCAGTAAATGAGGGAATGAAGAAATTTAAAGGAAATATAATATTTACATCTCATGACCATGAATTATGCGAAACTGTTGCAAACAGAATAATAGATATAAAAGGCAATAAGATAATTGACAAAGAATGCACATATAATCAATACCTTGAAATAGAATAAAATTAAATAAAACAAAAGCTCCTTACTATAAAGTAAGGAGCTTTTATATAAAATACATTAAGCAATACTTGAAGTAACGCTTGAAAAATAGGCTGCAATTCCTAGAACTAGAAGAGCATATATTAAAATGCAAAGAACTAATCCTACAATTCCAAGTACCATACCAGCAGTGCCCATTCCATTTCCAGCATCTTTTTTTCCAGCTACGCTAAAAATTATGGCCATTATACCTGAAGGTACTGATGCATACCAACAATAGAAAGTAAGTACAGAAATAATTCCTAAAATCAAAGAAGTAACATTAAATCCCTTTCTCTCATTTGGTACAGAATTTGATACATTATTAGAGTTTGTATCTACTACATTATTTTGTTCTTCATCCATTGTATATTCCTCCTTTTACTTTAGTGATTTGTACATTTTAGTACATTAAATTATATAATAAGTTTAAAAATAAATGTAATCAATAAACTTATAATATCAAAAAGTGCTATTAATAATTAAAAAGTAGTCAATAAAAAAATTATGTAAAACATTTTACTTATATTTTTCTTGAATTTTTTCAATTTCATCATAATGATTTGTTAAAATATCTAAAAATACATCTGCAATTTGTGGGTCAAACTGAAGTCTTCTATTTTTCTTAATTTCTTCTTTAACAAAATCTAAATCAAGAGAATCTCTATATGTCCTTTTAGAAGTCATAGCGTCAAAAGTATCCGCAACAGCTGCAATTCTGGCAAGGTAAGGAATATCATCTCCTTTTAATTTGGACGGATAACCAAGCCCATCATATCTTTCATGATGATGTTTAACTATTGGAATTATATCCTTAAAAATTGCTGCATTAGATAAAATATGAACACCAATAGAAGGATGATTTTTTATCTCAGAATATTCATCAGTAGTAAGCTTTCCTGGCTTAAGAAGTATACTATCGGGAATTCCAATTTTTCCAATATCATGGAAAAGGCCACCTATTTTAAGCGTATGTAAATCTTCATCAGAAAGACCAAGATATCTACCAATTAAAACTGAATATTCAGAAACCCTATCAGAATGTCCTCTTGTATATGGATCTTTTGCTTCAACAGTATATCTTAATGTTTCGATACTTTCCATATATGCTTGCTCTAGTTTTTCGTTAGCTTCTTTCAAATCATTATTTATTTGTTTAATTGTATTCATTTGGTTAATTGCTTTAACTCCTGATTCGATAAGAAGTAATAATTGGTCAAATTTATCGCTCTTTTCACAATAACCTTGGATGTCTAGTCTTTTTATAGTTTCAAGAGGTGGAGCTAAGTCTTTATGACCTGTTAAAAGCAAAATATATAATTCCTTATTAAATTTTCTTATTTCTTCAACAACTTTATCTCCATGAATAGGAGTCATAATAAAGTCGAGAATCATTAAATCAAAGTGTTCTTCTCTAACTTTTTCGATTGCTTCAAGAGGGTCGGTAACACCTGAAAAAATGTACCCAGACTTTTTTAAAAAAATTGACAAAGAATCGATAATTCCTATTTCATCATCAACAACTAAGACCTTTATTCCATTAGAAGGTTGTACACCGGGCATTTTTCCTCATATTATCACATCCTTTTTTATAAAATAATTATACTATAAAAAAGAAAAAAAGCAAGAAATATTTAGAAAAAAATCGCAAATTAGTGTTATATTTCGAAATCTTCTTCTTGAGAAGAAGAATCAATCTTAGGTGTATTGTTATCTGGTAAAGTTTTTTTAGGCATTTTTGATATTATATCTTCATACATATCTAGAAAACTTTTTGTTAATTCAGGAGGAAGTATTAATGAGTCATTTACACCAAAAAATAATTTACTGTTATGTGGAAGTATTTGACCATCTGTTGGAGTTTCCTCGCCATGAATCGAGAATACACCAGGGACAATCCTGTTGTATTTTTGAGCTAAAGATACAAGGTTAGGAAATTGACCAGATGTGTCTTTTTCAATATTATATTTGCTAACTTCGGAAGTTAATGAAAATAATAGATAATCCCATTTTGCATTTATAAATCTTTTTTGCTTTGATAAAGCGTTTATTAAACTATTTATTCCGAATACATCATGACCAACACTTCCTAATAGAAAATGTTCTAAATTTTTTCTATTATATACTTCTTTCCCGAATATTTCTTCGCATTGTACACGTCTATTTGAAAATATTTTATAATAATTGGAATTACCACGTTTTTCTTTTGTAGCAACTATTTTTATTCCAAGACTAGCATCATCTTGTAGAACCATACCATCTTTACATAGTGAATTTAATAAAGAAGGAAATCTTCTTTTAATTATATTTTGCATTTGAATTTTATAACCAGTATTATTTTTTAGACTCTTTTTAGAATATGTAGTTTTTAAAATCTCTAAATAAGGATTTGGACCATTTTTTACAATTTGTTCTATTGTGTCCCATCCTTCTTCATCAACTTCAAATTCCATGATTTGATTCCAGTTATTCAAAGGTGTTCCAGCAAAAACACTTTCAAAAGTATGCACTAAATGGTCAGGCATAGATACTGGGGTTACATTAGCAACCTCTGAGGTATTTAATAAGTTATTATCTTGATTTTTATCCATTTTATTTACTCCTTTAAATTTTCTAAAGAAAAATTATATCATAATCAGAAAAATACATCAAGCACCTAAATATTTTTATTGCAATGAGTGTGACAAGACTTGATTTTTATGTAAAGTATGTGCTATAATATAAAGTGCTCATAGGTACAAATAAAAGTACCAAAGTAGGAAAGTAATCAACAAAAAGTATTTTTGGAGGTGAAATTGTGGAATACTATGAAGTAGCAGCAAGATGGTGGGCAGATAAGTTGCGGGAACCACATGAAGAGGAAAGCAACTTAGAGGAGCCAAATCATCCTGAAGGATCCCTGATGAAGAAGTTCCAAGAAGAGAAGTTGGAAGGACAATTGGAAAAAGTTGATATATTTGAAAAACTTCTTTCCAAAATAATCAAGGAGCAAGTGGAGATCGCGGAAGAGTTGGTTATAGCTGTTGACTACAAGCAAGATGGCATAAATGGTGATGGAGAAGTATCAACAATGTATATGCCCCATATCATAGAGGATGCTTTGTATAAAGCTGGTATAGATTATTCAAGCATCCCTTGGCGAGGTATAATGTGGATTTCTTCTAACAACGTTCGTGCATCTTATGGAAGCTTCCATCCGAGAACAACAATCTTTCCCGGCTGAAACTGCTAAAATGTATAGTATCCAAAAAAGCTCTCACTAATATTCGAGTGAGAGCTTTTTATATAAATTTTTATAGAGGAACAATTATTTTAAATACTGTACCCTTGTCTTTTTCTGATTCAAAAGTAATATTGCCATTGAAGTGGGCTTTAATATTAGAATAAGACATAAATAGTCCAAGACCGGTGCCATTTTTACCTTTAGTTGTAATCATTTCTTTAAATAGTTTATTTTGAACTTCTTTTGACATTCCGCAGCCATAGTCTTTAATAGCAAGAACAATAGAATCGTTATCTTTTTCTATAATAAAGTCAATCTTATTATCAGGCTCGCCATTATATGATTGAATAGCGTTAGATATAAGGTTATTAACGACTTGAACTAAGCAGTTTACATCTCCATGTAGGCATAATGACTCAGGAACACGCATATCAACATTTAACTCAATTAGAGAATTTTTTAGTTCATGCTTCATTAAAATATTAACACGTTTTATTAATTCTTCAATAGTAAATTCAGCAGAAACAGTATCAGTTGTTTCAACAGCTTGACCTTTAACAGCAGTAATTACATCAGACATATATGCTGTATGAGTCTTTATCTTAGAAATCCATGAAGACATATCTTTTGCAATATCGTGATGGTCTTCATTTGTAACTTCTGGGTCACCAATAGATGCGTCATATTCATTAATTAAATCAGTTAAAGCCTCAGTTGCACCTGCAATAGACATTATTGGAGTTTTTAAGTTATGAGCAATACCACCAATCATTTGACCTAAAGATGCAAAACGCTCTTTTTCAATAAGCATATCTTGATTAGATTTAATTTCTTCTAGGTCGTGCATGTGCTGCGTAATATCTTTAAATAATATAAGTGTACCTAAGAACATTTTATTATTAACTATACTTGAAATCTCAACATTGAAAAATTTATTAATACTATCAACATAAGCTTCGAAAGACAAAGTCTTAGAGCTCATAGACACAGTTTGTAAAGCCTTTTGAAGTTTAGGTAAATGAACACTTTTATCCCAGTCGAAGACATTAGTATTTCTAACATTTGACTCTTTTAAATGAAATGTAGTAAGGAAAGATTTATTAAAGTCAGTAATTTCGTTATCTTCATTTAAAATAATATAACTATCAGAAATACGGTCAACAATTCTTTGTAAAGCAATAGGAGTTGTATTTAAGAAACTGAATTTAAATACAGCGACAGCACATAATATTACAGTAATGTTAAAACAAATTGGTGTAGTATATATACTCATAGGAATTACTTGCAAAGAACCAAGCACATTTACAGTAATAGGAATAAGAACCGCAATAATAAATAAAATGGCCTGCTTTGAAAATATTCCAGAATTTTTAATAGCATATCTTAATAAATATATTAATCCAATAGCATATAACAAATATGCGTGTAGAATATATATAGTAAAAAAGTCACCAAAAACTGTTTCATTAAAATTTATTGAATAATGTTTATACATCAAATGATGAAAATTATTAGTCCATAGAAGGAAAATTGATAAAGTTGGAATTATAAACAGTAAAATATACTTCTTTTTAAAAACAATTTTTGTATTAGCAAATATAATACCAGTAAAAAATACAGCAACTGGTAAATATGATGTAAATATATAAATAAAATATTCAAATATAATGGGATCTATATCAAAATGCATACATAAATATTTTTGAGCTAGTGAGAATAAACAAACACCAAATGTCAAAAAAATGTCTATAAAAAATATTTGTTGTAATTGATTTTTGTTCTTCTTACTAGCAAAATAAAAAATAAAAATTAATGATACTATACAACTTAAAATTAATCCGATTGTTTCCATATTTCCTCCTAATCATTTGTACAATTTATTATATATTTTAATTAACCTTTATTTGAAGCAATTTTTTCTGCTAAAGTTCTAATAGTTGGACATTCAAAAATATCTGAATATGTAAGTTGTAGGTTTGATTTTAAGAGTTCAATTTGTAAATTGATAGCAGCTAAAGAATCTCCCCCTAAGTCAAAGAAATTATCATCAATACCAATATTAGAAGCAGGTAATATTTTTTTAAATATACTTTCAACTTGTAGTTCAATATCATTTAATGAAGAACCAGAATTATTTGCATAATTTACGGTATCTATTTCTTTTGTAAATAAATTTATATTTGATGCATTTTTTGTATCATCTAGATTTATTTCATTAAACTTATAAATAACATTATCATTTTTTTTGTTTTCAAAAACAGGAATATTTTCAATTATAACATCAGGTTTTTCTAAAACAAAACATAAAATTTTCTCATAATGTTTTGCAAAATTGCTAGCAAAAATTTCGTCAAATAACTTTGTACAATATTCAAAACATAATTGTAATTTGTTATCTATAGGTAGTACCTCTAAAGATATGTCAAATTTAGATGTATTAGAGATAGTAGCTATAAAATTTCCAACTATCCCACCGAAATTAACTGCTTCAAAACCATTATTTTGATATGTAAACATTGTATCAAATAAAGGATGTCTAGAAGCATCTTTAGTAACTTTCAAATCATTTACTAATATATCAAAAGGATAATCTTGGTGTGAAAATGCATTTATGCATGATTTTTTTATATTTTCTAAAAATTCTTTAAATGTTATGTTAGGTCTGCAAGAATTTCTTAAAGGAAGGCTATTTACAAACACACCTAAAAGAGGTTCTAACTCCTTGTAAATTCTACCAGACACAGGAGTGCCTATGACAATATCTTCTTGATTAGTATAATTATATAATAAAACATAATAACAAGCAAGCATTATCATAAAAGGTGTTGTGTTATTTATTTTCGCAAAATCATTTATTTTTGATGTAAGTTCTTCTGAAAGCGTTGTTACAAAAGTTTTACCTTCAAAGCTTTTCTTACTAGGTCTTGAAGAAGTGTAAGGTAAATTTAATACCGGAATATTACCTTGAAATTCATTCATCCAAAATTCTTTATTCTTTTTAAAATCATCTGATTTTAGCTTGTCATTTTCCCATACAGCAAAATCT
>CANRCJ010000009.1 GCA_947629105.1 uncultured Clostridia bacterium
TAGAAACAAAAGAAAAAGTAGTTATATCTGGAGATTATGATGTTGATGGAATCACTAGCACTACTGTTTTAAAAAAATTTTTAGAAGAAAGAGGATTAGAAGTACGGCTATCACATACCAAACAGGCTAAAAGAAGGATATGGACTTAATAAAGATGCTATAAAACAAATTGTAGATGATAAATACACATTAATGATAACGGTAGATTGCCGGAATATCTGGAATAGAAGATGTAGACTATGCGAATAGTCTTGGAATTGATACAATTATAACAGACCATCATGAACCATCAGAGACTTTACCAAATGCAATAGCGGTAATTGATCCTAAAATAGCAAATAGTAAGTATCCTTTTAATCAACTTGCAGGAGTTGGAGTAGTATTTAAATTAATACAAGCTTTATCGATAAGACTTAAATTAGATGAAAAGGAATATCTTAAATACTTAGATTTAGTTTGTCTTGGAACAATATCAGACATTGTTCCTCTTGTTGACGAAAATAGAGTAATTGCAAAATTAGGTTTAAAACTTATAGAGACACATAGGAATAAAGGATTAAGTCTACTTATAAATTCCTCAGGTTATAAAGATATAAATTCAAATACAATATCATTTGGAATTGCACCAAGAGTCAATGCCTGTGGAAGAATGGGATTTGCAGAAAATGCACTAAAGCTTTTTCTAAGTGATAATTTAAATGAGATGCAAGAGCTTACAAAAAAGCTAAATGAATATAATATACAAAGACAAGATACAGAAAAGAATATATTTAATGAAGCTATTAAAAAGATTGAGGAAAATAACGAATTAGAAAATGAGATAATAGTGCTTTCGAATGAAGGATGGCACCATGGTGTAATAGGAATTGTTTCTTCTAAAATAACAGACCTATATTTAAAGCCAAGTATTTTGTTATGTGAAGAAGATGGCATGTGTAAAGGTTCAGGAAGAAGTGTACAAGGCTTAGATTTACATGAAGCACTTTGCAAAACAAGCTCTGACCTTGAAAAATATGGCGGACATAGCATGGCAGTACGGATTAGGCCTAAAAAAAGAAAACTTAGAATCATTCAAGAAACATATAAACGAATATATTAAAAGCTTAAATATACAAGAGCCTCAACAGGTAATAGAAATAGACATGTTAGTTACACTAAAAGATTTGGATATTGCATCTGTAAGAGAACTAAAAAAACTTGAGCCATTTGGAGAAGCAAATAGAATGCCAACATTTGGAATAAAGAATCTTAAAATTGATTCTATAAGAGCTTTAACAGATGGAAAGCATCTAAAATTAAGGCTAAAAGAAGATAACATGAACATTGATGCAATAGGATTTAACTTAGGAGAACTTGCTACAGAATATAAATTAGGAGAAAAGATTGACATTGTGGGTAATCTTGAGATAAACTCATATAATGGAATAGATAGTGTACAGATTAACATTAAAGATATAACTAAGTCTTTATAAAGAGGAGTGAGAACAAAATGCCAGAGGAAAAAGAAATAACGATATATGATGTTTTAAATACTTTAAAAAAGAAAAGAAGAAAAGTCAATACGAAGCTTATCTTAAAAGCATATCAATATGCTAAAGATCATCATTCAACTCAAAAAAGACTTTCTGGAGAAGACTATATAATTCATCCATTAAATGTTGCAAATATTTTATGCCAAATAGAATTAGATGATGAAACAATATGTGCTGCATTATTGCATGATGTTGTAGAAGATACTGATGTAACACAGGAAGACTTAGTAAAAGAGTTTGGAGAAGAGATTGGTACGATTGTTGACCGGAGTTACAAAACTTGGTAAATTGCAATATACAACAAGAGAAGAACAACAGGTTGAAAACTATAGAAAAATGTTCCTAGCAATGGGAAAAGATATAAGGGTAATTCTTATAAAGCTTGCAGATAGACTTCATAATATGAGAACTTTAAAATATTTAAAAAGAGATAGACAGATTGCAAATGCACAAGAGACAATGGATCTTTATGCACCACTTGCAAATAGACTTGGTATATATTCTTTAAAATGGGAATTAGAAGATTTAGCTTTTAAATATCTTGAACCAGAAGAATATAGAGAAATAGTTGAAGGATTAGATGAAAAAAGAGAAGAAAGAATAGCTTTTATTAATAAGATACAAGAACAAATAAGGCTAGAACTAAAACTTCAAAGAATAGATGCTCAAATAACAGGAAGAGCAAAACATATATATAGTATATATAGAAAAATGCAAAGAGATAACATTACTCTAGACCAAGTATATGACTTATTAGCACTTAGAATAATAGTAAATTCAGTCAAAGATTGTTATGCAGCACTAGGAGTAGTTCATGAATTATATAACCCAATGCCAGGAAGATTTAAAGATTATATTGCCCTTCCAAAAGCTAACATGTATCAATCATTGCATACAACATTAATTGGACCAAAAGGAGTACCATTTGAAGTGCAACTTCGTACTTGGGATATGCATAGAATAGCAGAATATGGTATCGCAGCACACTGGGCATATAAAGAAGCAAATAAGACAAAGAAAACAACTGTAAAGGTAGAAGAAGATAAACTTTCTTGGCTTAGAGAGACATTAGAGTGGCAAAAAGATATGCAAGACCCACAAGAATTCTTAAATACTCTTAAAACAGAACTTTTTGAGGATGAAGTTTATGTATTTACTAGAAATGGTGATATAAAGGTTTTACCAAAAGGCTCAACGCCAATAGATTTTGCATATAATATTCATACAGAAATTGGGCATAGAATGACAGGCGCTAAAATAAACGGAAAGATGATGCCAATTATTACAAAATTGAATAATGGAGATATCAAAGAAATAATAACGACAGATAATGCAAAAGGGCCAAGTAGAGATTGGTTAAAATTTGTACAAAGTTCAAGTGCTAAAAATAAAATCTTACAATGGTTTAAGAAAGAAGAAAGAGAAGAGAACATTGAAAAAGGAAAAGATGCTTTGCAAAGAGAAATAAAAAGAATCGGAATGACAGAGCAACAACTATATAAGCAAGAATATATTAATGCAACACTTGAAAGATATAAATTCAGCAATATAAATGATTTATACTCTTCAGTAGGATTTGGCGCTCTTTCAGCAGGGAAAGTAATTTCAAAGTTATTATTTGAATATAGAAAAGAGCATGAAGAAGAAAATATAGAAGAAAAAATCGAAGAACTAGCTAAAAAAAGAGAGACACGTCCTAAGAATACAAAATCAGGAGTAATTGTAAAAGGAATAGATAATTGCTTGGTTAAACTCTCTAAATGCTGCAATCCAGTTCCTGGTGATGATATTATAGGATACATTACAAAAGGAAGAGGAGTTTCAATCCATAGAAGCGATTGCGTAAATATAAAAGATTTATTTCAAGATGAATCTAGGATAATTGATGTTGAATGGTCTGACACAGAAAAGGCATCATATAAGGTAGATATAGAGATTCATTCAAATGATAGAGATGGCTTGGTTGCAGATATTGCTAAAGAAATGAATAATTTGAAAGCAGAAATGCTTATGATTAGCTCGAAAGTTAATAGGGAAAGAATTGTTGAAACACAGCTTACTTTACAAGTTGAAAACATTGATGAATTAAATAAAGCATTAAAGGCATTAAGAAAAATTGATAGCGTTTATGAAGTAAAGAGAAAGAAATAGAAAGAAGTGTAACAAATGATATTAAAAAGAATAAAAATAGAAACAATGATAGGAAATGCAACAAATTGCTATATTATTGCAGATGAAGAACAAAAGGAAGCTATGGTAATAGATCCAGCAGGTGAGTGCAATAAAATAATGGAAATGTTAGATATATTAGGTATGAAACTAAAGTATATATATTTAACACACTGCCATGGTGATCATATTCGGAGCTTTAGAAGAATTAAAAGAAAGAACAGGTGCTAAAATATTAATTCATAGAATAGAAAGTGAGAATTTAAGAAAAGAAGAAATAAATTTGACACCCCTCCTTGGAATGAAAAACGTTCAAATAGAGGCAGATTCTAGAGTAGATGATGGAGACCTACTACATGTGGGAAATATTGAATTTAAAGTAATACACACTCCAGGTCATACAAACGGAGGAACATCTCTATATTCTAAAGAAGACAAGCTTGTATTCACAGGAGATACTTTATTTAAAGGTACTTATGGAAGATGTGACCTTCCAACACGGAAGTAAGGAAGAAATAATAAACTCTATAAAAAATAAGTTACTAGTTCTACCAGATGATACTGTAATATACCCAGGACACGGAGAATCTGGAATCATTTCGGAGGAAAAAGAATTATACTAAGTTAATGTTCATAAAACATCTTTCTACGGCATATATATTAATAGAATATATATGGACAAGGAATGATATTAATTATGAATATAACAATAATTAATTTAAAAGATATATTGAAATATACAGCTGGCTTTATAATAATATTAATCCTTATAGTTATTGGAATAGCCAGTTTAAAAGGAAAAGAAGAATTTGAAGAGAAAAATATAGAAAGCAGTTTATTAGATAAAATTAAAAATTCTTCTTTTTTATATTGCCTAAAAACAGAGTTACCATTAATTGCTAGTGAAGAGAAAGAACAAGAAGATTTAACCCCAATTATATCAAATGCACATGAAAAGATAATTAACCTGGAACTTGCAATGATGTATAATCTTGAAGAAGATGATGAAGATATACAAAACGTAGAGGAAGTTAACAATGAACAGGAAAATACATCAAATCAAGAAAACAAAGAGAATCAAACTTCTAATGATGAAGTAATTGCTTCAGATGTACCAGACAGTGCAGAAACACAGGTTATATCTGAAAATAATATAAAAGCAACATTTACAGATTCAAATAACAATATACAAATAAACAACCAAACAAAGTATGATATAAAAGGATTACTCGAAAATCCAACTTATAAAATTACAAATAAAAACAAATTTGTAATATATCATACTCATACATGTGAAAGCTATACGTCAAGTGAAAAGTATAAATATGAAATGACTGGATCTTATAGAACAACAGACTTAAATTATACAGTCTCAAGAGTAGGAGATGAATTAGAAAAGTATTTAAAAGAATATGGTAAGACAGTTGTACATGATAAGACATATCATGATTATCCAGCATATAATGGCTCATATGGTAGATCTTTAAAAACAATGGAAAAAGTTTTGCAAGATAACAAAGACGCAGAGATCACAATAGATTTACACAGGGATGCAGTTGGAAGCAGCAATACTTATGGCCCAACTGTAAAAATTGGAGATGAGGTTTGTGCGCAAGTGATGTTTGTCATAGGAACAGCTGGTTCAGGACTTTATCATCCGAATTGGCAAAAAAATTTACAGTTTGCAATGAAAGTACAGCAAACTGCAAATGAAATGTATCCAGGACTTTTTAGACCTATAATATTACGCAACTCAAGATATAACCAACATTTAACATCAGCTACAACAATAATAGAAGTAGGAGCAACCGGAAACACCTTGGATCAATGCTTAAATAGTATGAAATATTTGGCAAAGGTATTTGACGAAGTAACTAAGTAGATTTACGACTTCCAATTTGGGTAATAATATCTCTAGATGCTTCGTTTGCCATATTAAAAGCTCTAGTTACAAATTCTTCATCTATACTTGAAGAATAAGCATATTCTCTTACAATTCGTGAAAAGAATGCATCTCCAGCGCCAGAAGTGTCAGAAGCATTAACTACTATTTCTGGTCTTTTAAATATAGAAACAATTTGACCATTTTTATCCTTAAAAAAGAAGATTGCACCTTTTTTTCCTTTTGTAAGAACAAGTAAATCTAAATCTAATAATTCAAAAAGTTCGGCTTCATTTTCTATATCAAGCCTTTCAAAAAGAAGAGTTGTAACACTATCATTAAGTTGAACATAATTTGCGTATTTGAAAAAGTTTAAAAGATATTGTCTTGTAAAATGTTCAAAGAAACGAATATGTCCAACATCAAGACACACTTTTTTATTCTTTATACTTTCCAAAAATTCTAAGTTTACTGGTAAGAATTTGTCTAGTATTATATAAACTTCATTTTCCTGAAGGCTTTCTGGCAATTCTTTTGGCAAATTTTCAGAAAAGTTCATTGTTAGTTTATTAGAAATAGGTGAATACCAAGAATGAATTACAGTATTATCATTTAGTTTAGAATTAGGAACGATAATATTCATTATATTTGTAGATTTATTTTCTACCAAAATGTTAGAAATATCTACATTTGCTCTTTTTAATGAGGATAAAGCAATTTTACCGCTCTTCATCATTGCCCATAGAGCCGAAAGCGTAACATTTTTCTCCCATTAAAGAAAGATTGTATAAATCATTCCAGTTGCAGCCTCCACCATCTTGTTTAATCAAATTCAAGTCACCATCATATATTTTATCTAGAATAATATCTCCATGTGAAACAAAAATTTTATTTTGCATATTAAATCATTCCTTTTTTAAAATAATATAGATGTATTATATACGATTATTGCGAATATTTCAACATATTTTACGGATTTGCTCGAAAAATGTCAAATGGTTTTTATTGACAAGCATGAATTTAAGGTGTATACAATAGTTGTTATAACAATTCTAAAATAAATTTTTTAATCTTTAGAGAATTTCATACATTATCATAAAATTTAGTTAAATTCTACAAATTTCTCCATTTCTTAAAATTGACAAATTATTATTGATATAATATAATAAACCCGTATGTTTTATGGAGGATGTAAAATGAAAGTAAAAAAATTTAACAAAAAAAATATTGAATTGAAAAATAGGAAATCATTAAGCGTAGTACAAGCAAAGAGATTAGATAATTATTCAGAAACATTGCTTGATGTTTTAGACAAATATGCAAATGAAATAAATTCTGCAATACTTGCATATAACAAAAAAAGTTGCGAAGAAACAATGATGATAAAAGGATTAAGAAAATCGTCACAAGAGACAACAAATAGAAAAACTCATATGGAAAATGTTGAAGGAATTGCTACAGAAATTGCTAAAAAATTACAATTAAATGTAGGCTCAACAATGATAATGGCAAGGAATCATGATGTAGGCCATACTTTTTTAGGCCATAGCGGTGAATGGTGGATATCAAATGTGAAAGAAGACTTTGGCATAGGATATTCTGTGCATAATGCAATTGGACCAAGAGAATTAATTTATACAAATGGAATATATGATGAAATAATGGATAGAATTAAAGAATTTAATCCAGATATTAAAGAAAAAGAGTTAACAAGAATAAGAAGAAGTTTATGGCTTGTATTTGATGGAATAAACTCACATAATGGAGAAAAGACAGAATCAGAATTTATTCCAAATTTGTCAAAAACAGAAGCTGCTTTTACAGAAGAACTTGAAAAATGTTTTGTGGTTAAGGGATTTGATAGAACAATAATGCCTGCAACAATAGAAGGATGTCTTATAAGATTATGCGATAAAATTTCATATATTCCATCTGATATGTTAGATGGTTTACGCGAAGGTTTTATTGACAAAATTGATGGAGAGTATATACCAGTTTTGACATCTCTTGGTATTACTCAAGAAGAAATTAATGATTGCAATGTAAGAAAAAATTATGATTCTATCGGAAGAAAATTACAAATAATTTTTACAAAAGATGTTATCAAAAATAGCACGAAGAAAGTTATTAGAATGTCACCGGAGATTTCTAGACTCATGCACGAATTAAGAAACATAAATAATAGAAATATTGTTAAATATGTTGTATTAAAAGAAGATAACTACACATATCCATTAGCAATAAGGATGCTTATGGAAAGATTTTCTTTGATTGTACTTGAAGGAGATACATTAGATAGACTAAAAAATGCAAGTGAAGATACAGAATTTGCAAGAGAAATAATATCTAAATATGAAGGAACACCTTATGAAGGCTTTGCAAGATATATTAGTCAAACGTCAGCTAGAGACTATGAATTTACAGAGAAGATAGTTAAAGAAGCAAGTAGACAAGCTATACATGACGAACAACAAAAAGCAAAAGAAATTGTTTTAAAAGGAGAAGCTTTTCAAGAATCAGAGGAATTCCCATTAAGAGATCGTAGAATAAAAAAATATATTGAATATTATAGAAATGCAGGATTAATGCAAGAAAATGAGTCAGATATTGATGTTGATGCTTACGGAGAAATTTCGGCAGAAGAAAGACATTATTCAATAAGAGAAAAAATTGCTTTAGAAATAGGTACAAAATATTTAACAACGTTAAATGATATAGACTTTTTTGATTTATTAAAAAACACAGAGGTTATAAATGAACAGCAGGTCAAAAGCTTAACAAGAACTTATAAATCAATAGGTAAATCAGAACTTGAAAAAGAAATGTATGAACACAGCGAAGCAAAGAAAATTCGTGAAGAGCAAGTAGAAGAAACAGAAAAAATAAAAAATTCTCATGATGATAGATAAAGGAAAGGATAAGTAAATGCGGTAAAAAGCAGGAACATATTAGAAATTTTAGTATAATTGCACATATAGACCATGGTAAATCAACTCTTGCAGATAGATTAATAGAGATGACAGGTGTTTTATCTGAAAGAGAAATGGAATCTCAAGTGCTAGATAATATGGAACTAGAAAAAGAAAGAGGAATAACAATTAAGTCACAAGCAGTTAGAATGAAGTATAAAGCAAGTGATGGAGAAGAATATATTTTAAATTTAATTGATACTCCAGGACATGTTGATTTTAACTATGAAGTTTCAAGAAGTCTTGCTGCATGTGATGGATCAATCCTCGTTGTTGATGCATCACAAGGAGTTGAAGCACAAACACTTGCAAATGTATATCTAGCATTAGATAATAACTTAGAGATATTACCAGTTATAAATAAAGTTGATTTACCAAATGCAAGACCAGAAGAGGTAAAAAAAGAAATTGAAGATATAATAGGGATTGATACAACTAATGCTCCTTGTATATCTGCAAAATCTGGACTTAATGTCGATAAAGTATTAGAACAAATAGTAACAAATATACCTGCACCTACAGGAGATGAAAATAATGACACCCAATGTCTAATATTTGACTCATACTATGATAATTATAAAGGTGCAATAGCGCATGTAAGAGTTGTTGAAGGAAAAGTTAAAGTGGGAGACGAAATATATCTTATGGCAGCTAATAAAACATTTACAGTAAATGAAGTACGGATACTTTGAACCACGGTACTTATGTTCCTTCGGAAGAAATTATCGCAGGAGAAGTGCGGCTATATCGCAGCAAGCATTAAAAATTTATCAGATATACACGTTGGAGATACTGTTACATTAAAAGAAAAACCAGCAAAAGAAAGATTACCAGGATATAAAAAAGTAAATCCAATGGTATATTGTGGATTGTATCCAGTTGATGGTAGCGACTATGAAAATTTAAAGGTAGCATTAGAAAAGCTTAAACTTAATGATGCATCTCTTCAATATGAGCCAGAAACATCTACAGCATTAGGATTCGGCTTTAGATGTGGCTTTTTAGGACTTTTACATTTAGAGATAATTGAAGAAAGACTTGATAGAGAGTTTGATTTAAGTCTTATTACTACATCTCCATCAGTTATATATAAAGTTCATAAAACAGACGGAACTATAATAGAATTATATAATCCAACTGACCTTCCAGCACCACAAGAAATATCATATATTGAAGAGCCTATTGTAAAAGCAGAAATATTAACTCCAAAAGACTATGTTGGAGGAATAATGGAAATATGTCAAAACAGACGTGGAATCTATATTGATATGAAGTATTTAGATGCAAATCGAGTAACTTTAGTTTACGAATTACCATTAAACGAAATAATATATGACTTCTTTGATATATTGAAATCAAAAACAAAAGGATACGCGTCATTTGATTATGAATTTAAAGAATACAGAAGAGCAGATCTTGTAAGGCTTGATATACATGTAAATGGAGAAGCTGTAGATGCTTTATCATTTATTGTGCATAAAGATAATAGTTATACAAGAGGAAAGAAAATGGTAGAAAAGCTAAAGACAGTCATACCAAGACAGCTATTTGCAATACCTCTTCAAGCAGTGGTTGGTGGAAAAATTATTGCAAGAGAAACAATATCAGCAATGAGAAAAGATGTGCTTGCTAAATGTTATGGTGGAGATATTTCTAGAAAGAAAAAATTACTAGAAAAACAAAAGAAAGGCAAAAAGAAGATGAGACAGGTTGGAAATGTCGAAATGCCACAAGAAGCATTCTTAAGTGTACTAAAATTAGAAGAGTAAGAGAAAGGATTTATTTTATGGTTTTAACATGTAATGGAAAAGAATTTGAAATAAACGAAGGACAAACAATAAAAGAAGCACTAAAAGAAGAAATTGAAAATGCAAGTAGAGATATAATGGCTTGTATTTTTAACAATGAAGTAAAAAGTTTAAATCACAAACCTAAACTTAGTGGAAAAGTGGAATTATTAGATTATACAAGTACTGAGGGAAAAAGAGTATATGTAAGAGGTATTATGTACATAATGGCAATGGCAATTCATGAAATATACCCTGAAAGTCATTTAACAATAAATTATCAACTTGATAATTCTATGTTTTGTACATTCGAGAATCTGGAGATAACAGAAGAAGTTACAAAAAACATAAAAAATAAAATGCAAGAGATTATTAATGAGGATTTACCAATAACTAAGAAAAAGATGACACATGATGAAGCAGAGAAATTTTACGAAAAAGAAAAAAGCTTAAGAGGAATTTTGCAAATTGATTCAGAAACAAAAGAAGAAGTATCTTTATATTACTGCAAAGATTACTATAATTATTTTTATGGAGTAATGCCAATTTCAACTGGATATATGAAAGTATATGATATACAAAAGTATGGTAAAGGGGTTTTACTTAGATATCCAAGCAAAAAGAATCCAGATAAATTAAAAGAATTCAAAGAAAACCAAAAATTAATGTCTACACTTCAAGAATACGAAGATATATATGGAATATTAAAATTAAATACAATATATAGAATGAATAAAAAGGTAGAAGAAGATGGAGGAAAAGAGACAATACTCCTTGCAGAAGCCTTACATGAGAAGAAAATATCAGAAATAGCTGATAATATAGCAAAAAATCCAAAAATAAGAATGGTATTAATTGCGGGACCATCATCATCTGGAAAAACAACATTTGCAAAAAGACTTGGAATACAACTTAAATTAAATGGAATAGAGCCTAAAACACTTTCAGTAGATAATTATTTTGTAGAAAGAGAACAAAACCCGGTTGATGAGAATGGAGAACTTGACTTTGAATGTTTAGAAGCAGTCGATTTAAGATTATTTAATGAACACATATTAAAACTTCTTGCAGGAGAAGAAGTAGAAATTCCAACATTTGACTTCGCATCTGGCCATAAACATTATGAAGGAAATACCATGAAGTTAAATGAGAATGAAGTACTTGTTATTGAAGGAATACACTGCTTAAATGATAAACTTACAGAAGCAATATCAAGTACACAAAAATTTAAGATATATATAAGTGCTTTAACAATATTAAATATAGATTACTATAATAGAATTTCAACAACTGATACAAGATTAATAAGAAGAATAGTAAGAGACTATAATTTTAGAGGATATTCAGCAAAAGAAACAATACAAAGGTGGAATTCGGTAAATAGAGGAGAAAAGAAATATATATTTCCATTCCAAGAGGAAGCCGATAGTATGTTTAATACATCACTAGTATATGAACTTGGAGTTCTTAAAAGTTATGCATTGCCATTACTAAAAGAAATAGGAAAAGATGAAGTGGAATATGCAGAAGCAAGAAGACTTATAACACTTTTAAATTACTTTAAACCAATTAGTACTGAATTTATACCTGAAAGTTCAATACTAAGAGAGTTCATTGGAGGAAGTGTATTTCACTATTAGAAGAAAGGATAAAAGATGGGAGCAAATTTTACTAAAATAGATGAAGAATTTATTTGTGAAAATTGTGGTAAGAAAGTAAAGAAACTTGGTTATTCATGCAGGAATCATTGCCCATATTGTCTTTACTCAAAACATGTAGATAAAAATCCAGGAGATAGAGAAGAAACATGCCATGGAATGCTAAAACCAATAGGAGTAGAAATTAATTCTAAAAAAGGATACGTGATTGTATTTAAGTGTATAAAATGTGGAGAGATAAGAAAAAATAAAGTGGCAGAAGATGACAATATGGAACTTATATACAAAATTGTTGAAGAAGGACAGTATAAATAAGAAAGGGGTGAGTACTAGATGAGACATGGATTTGTCAGGTACATATTTGTATTTATAGTAGTTCGGTATAATTGCATTTGCGGTATACTATATTTATGAAAGAGACAATAAAACTGGTGAACAAGATAGTTTAAATGTAGTAACAGAAACTAAATCGAATGAAATAACAAATATAAGATTTGGAATGTCTAATCTAGATAACTTGAACCCAATTATTAGCAAAAATCAAAATATACAAGATATGTCAAAATTGGTATATGAACCTTTATTAAGAGTAACAGAAGATTTTAAAATTGAGGGTGCTCTTGCAGAAGAATGGTCAAAAGCAGAAGATAAAGTGTATTTGATAAAACTACGAGAAGGCGTAAAATGGCATAATGGAAATAATTTAATTGCCGCTGATGTTAAATTTACAGTAGATACAATAAAAAGTTTAGGAAATGAATATGTATATTTTGCAAATGTTTCTAATATAGAGAATGTTGATATTATAAGTGATACAATATTAAGAATATATTTATATGAAGAAGAGCCTTTTTTTGAATATAATCTAACCTTTCCTATAATTTCTCTGTCATATTTTAGTGGAGAAGATATAAAAATTAGTGAGAAAAATAACATTCCCATGGGAACCGGAATGTATAAAATAAAGTCGGTTGATATGAATTCTCAAATACAATTAGTAACCAATGATAATTGGTGGAATAGTCAAAATATAAAACCAAAATTAAATGAAATAAATATTAAAGTATATTCATCAGTTGCAGAAGTATATAATGCATATAAATTAGGAAGCATAGATTTATTAAATACAACATTAAGCAATATAGAAGAAAATATAGGAACAATAGGATATAGCACAAAAGAAACATGTGGAAGAGAATTTGACTATTTGGCTTTAAATTGTGGTAGTGATATGCTTAAAAATAAAGAGGTTAGACAAGCAGTTAGCTATGCAATAAATAAAAAAGATATTATAAATAATATATTTGGAGGAAAATATATTGAGGCAGATTATCCTTTAGGATATGGAAGCTATTTATATAATAAAGATATTTCAAATTATGAATATAACGTTGATAAAGCAAAACAAATCTTACAAAATAATGGATGGACTTATTCAAATAAATATTGGCAAAAGAAAATAGATTATAGAAATGTTAGACTAAAAATTGACTTGCTTGTAAATTCATCTAATGAAACAAGAGTGAAAGTTGCAAATATGATAAAAGAAGACATAGAAGAAATACGGAATAGAGGTAAATGTTAGAGCTGTAAAAGATAAAACTTATGATAGTTATTTAGAGAATAAAAACTATGATATATTGCTAACTGGAGTAACCGTTCGGACTTAAACCTACAATGAATAGATATTTTGAAGAAGGAAATCAAGCAGATTATATTAACAGTGATGCAATTAAGATATTAAATGAAGTATATAGTATATCTGACATAAAAACTTTAAAAGAAAAGTATCAAACTCTTCAAAAATTCTATCAAGATGATAGACCATATATAGGTTTATATTTTAATAAAAAAACTGTTATATACACAAGAAGTGTAGCAGGAACATTTACACCAAACTGGTATAGCTTTTTCTATAATATTGAGACATGGTACAGAAAAAATTAAAAATTTTTAAAAAAAGTATTGACCAAAAAAAATATTAAGTATATAATGACTACAAACAAACGTTTTTTAAAATGTCGAACAATTAATAAGAAAGGATGATATAATTTATGGCAAAAGAAGTTAATGAAAAGAAACAAGCATTAGAAATGGCAATGGGCCAAATAGAAAAACAATTTGGTAAAGGTTCAGTTATGAAACTTGGAGAATTTAAAGCTATGAATGTAGAGGCTATTCCAACAGGAGCATTAAGCTTAGACATGGCATTAGGAATAGGAGGAGTTCCAAGAGGAAGAATAATTGAGATATATGGTCCAGAAAGTTCTGGAAAAACTACCTTAGCATTACATATAATTGCAGAAGCACAAAAAGAAAATGGGGAGGTAGCATTTATAGACGCAGAACATGCACTAGATCCAGTTTATGCAAAAAATTTAGGAGTAAATATAAACGACTTAATAGTTTCGCAACCAGATACAGGAGAACAAGCACTAGAGATTGCGGAATCTTTAATTAGAAGTGGTGCGCTAGATGTAATAGTAGTAGACTCTGTTGCAGCATTAGTTCCTAAGGCTGAAATAGATGGAGATATGGGAGACTCACATATTGGACTTCAAGCAAGACTTATGTCACAAGCACTAAGAAAGCTTGCAGGAGCAGTTAATAAATCTAAAACAGTAATTATATTTATAAATCAATTAAGAGAAAAAGTTGGAGTAATGTTTGGAAATCCTGAAACAACAACAGGTGGACGAGCATTAAAATTCTATGCATCAGTTAGAATGGATATTAGAAAAGTAGAAAATATTAAAGTAGATGGAGAAATTGTTGGAAATAGAGCGAGAGTAAAGATAGTTAAGAATAAAGTTGCTCCACCATTTAGAGAAGCAGAATTTGATATACTTTATGGCAAGGGAATATCAAAAGAAGGAAACATATTAGACATTGCTGTTAACCTTGATATTATAGAGAAAAGTGGATCATGGTTTAGCTATAAGGGAGAAAGAATAGGTCAAGGTAGAGAAAATGCAAAGAAATATCTATCAGATAATCCAAAAGTAATGGATGAAGTAGAACAAAAAATTAGACAAAATATGCAAAAAGCTTTTGAAAATAGTTTAGTAGAAGATGTAGATGAATCAAATCAAGAAGCAGATGAAGAAGAGGAATTTGTAGAAGAGGAAGAATAAGTTAATGTACACAATAGAAGAATTTGATGAGAACAAGACTAAAGTAATGACATATATTCTATATAAAAAAAGAACGGAATATGAAGTTCGAAAAAAGTTTACAGGCATAATAGAAGAAAACATGTTAGATGATATAATAGAATATGTAAAAGAAGCTGGATACATAAATGATAAAGAATATCTACAAAAACTTTTTGATGAATATATGAAACTTAAGTCTATGTCTATTAGAGAGCTCAAAAACAAAGTGTATTCAAAAGGAATAGAAATAGATTATATAGAAGACTATATATCAGAGAATAGAGAAAAATTAGAAGAATATGAACTTGAATCTGCAAAAAAGATAATTCAAAAGAAAGAAAAAGCATTAGATGAGCAAAAAATAAGAGCATACTTACTAAATAGAGGCTTTGATATAGATATTTTAAATAGATTAGAAGAATAAGAGGAATGAAAGTAAATGCAAAACGTACTATCATTAGAAACAAACAGTATACAAATAAAAATAGAAAATTTTGAAGGACCGTTAGATTTATTGTGCCATTTAATAGACAAAAATAAAATGGATGTTTATGATATAAATTTAAATGAGATAACAGACCAATATATAGAGTATATAAATCAATGCCAAAAACAAAAGCTTGCTGTGAGTAGTGAATTTCTAATAATGGCGTCTACTCTTCTACTTATGAAGTCCAAAGGACTACTTCCTAACCAAGATGCGGAAGGTACAGAGGAACTTACAGAGGAAGAACTGATAAGAAGAATAATAGAGTACAAGAAATACAAAGAAGTAACTACTAAATTAAAAGAAATGTATAACATGTATTCAGATAGATTATTTAAGGCACAAGAAGATATAAAGTTACCTAAGCAAAAGTTAGAAAAAAACTATGAAAAAGAAGTATTAATAGAACTTTATCGTAATGCATTTGAAAGATATCAAAATAAAGTAAATGTTAATGCAAAAAACATTGAAAGAATAGCTATTAAAGATACATATACAGTAGGTAGCAAAGTTAAGGAAATGTTTAGAGAGCTAATAAGAAAGCCAAGATTTATATTTAACAAAATGTATACATTATCAAAATGCAACAAGGTCGAGGTTGTTACTGCATTTACTGGACTATTAGAATTGTCGAGAAGAAATAAAGTTCAAACTATGCAAGAGATGCTATTTGGAGACATTACAGTAGAAAAGAAAAAAAGAAATTAAAAAAGTTTAAGTATATATTTACAAAAAATGGTAAAACTATGAAATATAACGAAAAGAGATGATTTTAAGTTATGAAGATAGTTTTACTATTTTTTTGTGGTATTTTAGGTTTGCTTCTGTTAATTATATTACTCCTTATTTCTTCTACTATCAAATTAAATGTAGAGAGACTAAATATAAGCAATTATGAGAAAGGATTTAAAAAAAGTAAAATTGTAAAAGAATTTAAGGTGTTTATAGAACTTCATCTGTTTGGCAAAATAAAAATTGCTAAAATACGAATTAATAAAAAGCTTTTAGAAAAACTTAATGTAGAAAATGATTTTAAAGATTTAAAGAAAGATGCTGAATTGGTAAAGAAAGTAAATATTCTTGGAATATTAAAATTATTAAAAATAAAACTTGAAAAATTAAATTTAAAGACAGAAATTGGAACAGAAGATGTAATGGCAACAGTTTTTCTAGTTACATTTATTTCAACAGCTGTAGGAATTATTTGTAGGAATGCAAATCAAAACAAGGTAAAATTTAACATCATGCCATTGTATCAATTTGGAAATGCTATAAATTTTAGGTTAAATTGTATAATTAATGTAAAAGTGGTACATATTATTTATGTAATATACATTTTATTAAAGAAAGGGATGATAAAAAATGAGCGAACATCCAATAGAAGGTCTTATGATTACAGCTATGAATAGTATTCAAGACATGATTGATGTAAATACAATAATAGGAGAACCAATCGAGACAACTAACAATGTAATAATAATACCAATTTCTAAAGTATCATTTGGTTTTGCAGCAGGAGGAAGCGAATTTAAGGGAGAAACAATAAATGAATACTCTAGAAAAGACGAAGAAGAACAAGTTCAATACAGATTGCCATTTGGTGGAGGAAGTGGAGCACGGAGTAAACATTAATCCAGTTGCATTTTTAGTTGTACAATCAAATAATGTAAAACTTTTACCAGTGTGTCATTCTTCAGCATTAGATAAGTTATTAGACTATATGCCAGATGCAATAGAAAAAGCAAATTCTTTAATTAACAAACAAATGCAAAATAAAAAAAATGAAAAAGCTAAAACAGAAAATAGTAGTAATAGAGAAACAAAAACAGAAAAGAATAACACAGGAACTAGTAGAATAAGACCAAAAAGAAATAGAGTTAGAAATAATGAAATGTACGAATATGAATATAACGAAGTGCCACAAGAAGATACATTTGATATAGAAGAAGACATTGAAGAAACTGATGATGAATAAAATTACAAGAAAGGAATGATAATTATGAAAGTTAGAGAATGTATGAGCTTAGATGTGTGCTCTTGCACACCAGATGATGCGATAACTGATGTCGCAAAAAAGATGAATGAATATCATGTAGGAAGTTTACCTGTTTGCGATACAAATAAGAACGTAGTAGGAATAATAACAGATAGAGATATAACATTAAGATGTGTAGCAAATGGCAAAGATGCAACTACAACTCCAATTAGTGAAATAATGACAACTAGTGTATGTTGTTGCGGATGTGAGACAGATGTTCAAGATGCAACAAAACTTATGTCAGATATGCAAGTTAGAAGAATACCAGTACTTGAAAATAACAGAGTAGTTGGTATGCTAACATTAGGAGATCTTGCTAATCACAAAAATGTATCTGCAAAAGAAGTATCAGATACTGTTGAAAACATATGCAAATGTGGCTGTAATTCTAAGAATAATTGTTAAACATATATAATATAATTTAATATATCACTAAGGACAAGAAGTATCTAAAGGAGGATATATGGTTGTAGATGTAGGATATTGGAAAAAGGTAATTAAAAGAATCTTAACACTTGCTATAACCATAATAGGAATATACTTGGCATTCAAAATGGCTGTATTTTACATGCCATTTTTGATTGCCTTTATTATATCCTTAATGGTAGAACCAGTTATAAGAAAAATTGCAAGCAAAACAAAAATTCCAAGAAAAGCAAGTGCAATAATAGTTCTAGTACTCGTATTTGCAATAATAGTAGGACTTTTAATATGGGGAATAGCAATTTTAATAGATGAAGGATCAAGCCTTCTTTCTTCACTTAATTATTACATAGATGAAGGATACGGTTACATCATGAGTTTTATTGATAGGTTTAATCTAGACGATTTTCAAATATCTGGAGAAGTAAGTGAAATACTAAAAAATTCAACAGGAAGTCTTCTAGAAAATATATCTAAATGGATAAGCGGTTTTCTAACTTCTATGATATCAGCAATATCACAAATTGGTACAGTTGGAATATATATTGTTATTACTGTACTTGCAACGTATTTTATATGTGCAGATAGAATGTATATATTGGATCAAATTGAGCATCATTTGCCAAGAGATTGGGTAAAAAAGTTAAGTAAAAATATAAAGAAAATTACGGTACTTCTTGGAGGATATCTTAAAGCTCAGGCTGTATTAATAGTGATAAATTTTATACTAGTTCTTATTGGACTATTTGCCTTTCAAATTTATGGTATGAATGTAGGATATCCATTACTTATGGCACTTCTTATTGCATTTGCTGATGCGCTTCCAATAGTAGGATCAGGTACGGTGCTTATTCCATGGGCCATAATTGTAGCTATGAATGGCGATATAAACCTTGCAGTTTCATTATTTGTTTTATATGTAATAATAACAGTAGTAAGGCAATTACTAGAGCCAAAGGTGGTAAGTAATCACATTGGTATACATCCGATATTTACGCTAATTGCAATGTATACAGGCTATAAGGCAATGGGGATTATTGGCTTGCTTTTAGGACCTATTATTGTAATTATACTAAAACCAATTTTTGAAACTTTAATAGATAAAGGAATCGTAAAAACAATATTTGATAAAAGATAGAGGTTTTTTTAAATATTTACAAAAACCTCTTTATTTTTTTTATATTATTTTATATAATTAAAAAATACTAATACGAAATGGAGAAGAAAAATGAATTTACCAAATAAATTAACAGTTATAAGAATACTACTTGTACCTATTATGGTCATAATACCATTTTTAGGAATAGAAGGAGAAATATTTAATATACCAATATCATATGTAATAATCAATGCAATTTTTATTGTAGCCTCAATAACAGATAAATTAGACGGATATCTTGCACGCTCAAACAACCAAGTTACTAACTTTGGAAAATTTTTAGATCCAATAGCAGATAAGATACTCGTACTTTCAGCAATGCTAATGCTTGTTGAGCAAGGAAATATACCTGCATGGATACCAATAATCGTGTTAACACGTGAATTTGCTGTATCAGGATACAGATTAATTGCAGTTGAGCAGGGAGGAAAAGTAATAGCAGCTTCGAATTGGGGTAAACTTAAAACTGTAACACAAATGATAGGAGTAATACTTGCATTTATTAATATAAATGGAACGAATATATTCTTTAATTTCTTAACATGTAGATTAACAGGAATAGAGCTAACTATAAACTTACTTACATCTGTAATGCTCAGCATCTCTGTAATTGCAACAATATTCTCAGGATGGGATTATATTAAAGGTGGAAAAGATTTATTAAAAGATATGTAAAAATATAAGTTTTACGGGGAAGGAGAGTAGGATTATTTAACAAAAATAAATAATCCTATGAATAACTATGGATAAAGAAAGTGCAAAAAAGAGAATACAAGAGTTAAGAGAGAAAACTCAGTATTATGCAAATAAATATTATGATGATGATAATCCAGAAATATCAGATTTTGAATATGATATGCTCATGGTCGAGCTAAGAAATTTAGAAAATAAATTTCCTGATTTAATAGATAAGGACTCATTAACTCAAAAGGTTGGAGGACATGTAAAAGAAGGCTTTGATAAGGTAGAACATGAGGTACCACTTCAAAGCTTGCAAGATGTTTTCTCAATAGAGGAATTAAGGCAATTTGACGCTAGAATAAGAAAAGAAACAAATGTAGAAGAATTAAAGTATTCTGTTGAAGCAAAAATAGATGGATTGTCAGTTGCGCTTGAATATGTAGATGGTAAATTTGTTAGAGGTGCAACTCGTGGTAATGGACAAATTGGTGAGGATGTAACAGCAAATTTGAAAACAATAAAAAATATACCAAAAGAGCTTAAAGAAAATGTAAATATAATAGTTCGTGGAGAAGTATTTATATCAAAAGACGATTTTGAGAAAATGAATGAAGAACAAGAAATATTAGAAGAAAAAACATTTGCAAATGCAAGAAATGCTGCTGCTCGGCTCTTTAAGGCAATTAGATAGCAGGATAACATCTAAAAGACCTCTTGATATTTTCATTTTTAATGTGCAAAGATTAGAAAATAACGAGTTTAATTCACATTATGAACAGCTTATGTACCTAGAAAAACTTGGATTTAATGTTGAACCA
>CANRCJ010000010.1 GCA_947629105.1 uncultured Clostridia bacterium
TAATCAAAGAACTTCCTGATGGAACGAAACAGTATAGTATAATAGCAAAAGATAATAAAGATATAAGAAAAGAAATTAAAGGAAGCAAAAAAGAAAGATAAAGAAGCAAAAAAAGAAAATAAACAAAAAGAAGATAAAAAAGAAGGAGGGGATAAATAATGTGGTCAATAATAAAAAAAGAAGTTAGAACATACTTTTTATCTCCAATAGGATATGTATTTATAGGAGCATTCTTGCTAATGTCAAGTTTCTTCTTTTACATGTATGTTTATACACAAGGAATATTAGAATTTTCTTACTTATTTTATTACACAACTGAATTACTAACATTCACAATAGCAATTCTTACAATGGGAATGTTTGCGGGAGAAAGAAAAAATGGAACAGAGACATTACTTCTTACGTCATCAAGAAGCATAACAAGTATTGTACTTGGAAAATTCTTTGCAGCATTAGCAGTAATAGTAATAACAGAAATATTTTCATTAATATACTACGCAATACTATGTTTCTTTGCAGGAGGAATTACAAATTTACCAGAAACAATAACAACATTAATAGGATTTTTATTAGTAACAATGTCATACATAGCTTTTGGAATGTTTATATCAACACTTACAGAAAATCAAATAATAGCAGGAGCAGCAACAATCGTATTATTATTAGTAAGCTGGTTTATACCAAATCTATCAAGTAGCTTGGAAATAATATCACCAATAATATTATTTCAAAAATTCCCAGGTGGACTTATTCCAATAAAAGAAACAATAACATTGTTAACACAAACAATAATGTTTATATTATTTACAATTATAATAATGCAAAGAAGAAAGAATTTAAAATAGAAGAGGTGAGAAATTAGTGGGAAGATTAAAAAAGATAATAGAAATTTTAAAGATAAAATGGTTAAAAGAAACCAGTTTAACAATACTTCTTATAGCAATAATAATAGCAGCATTTATAGGTATAAATGTAGGAATAAGGGCACTTAATCCAACAGATATAGACTTAACAACAGAAAAGCTATATACATTAACAGAAATATCAAAGAATGAGGTTGCCAAATTACCAGAAGAAGACAAAATAACAATTTATTTATTTGACTACCCAGAAAATAGCAGCATAGTAGATTTAGCAAGACAATATACAAAAGCGAACCCAAATATAACAGTAGAAGCAGTAACAAGTTCAGAAAGGCAAGATTTAGCAAATTTATATGGAATAGAGCCAGAATATAATTACGTATTAATTATGTGTGGAGACAAACATAAATTATACAGTATATATGACTTCGCAACATCTAATAGTTCAGGAGATGGAGTAGATATAACAGAACAAAGACTTACAAATGGAATAATATCAGTTTCATCAAAGGGAGAAACAACACCGATATATATTTTAACAGGACATGGAGAATATACAACAGATACACAACTTATAACATTTAAAACATATTTAAATCTTGAAAATTATGAAATAAAAAATTTAGACTTATTAGTAGAAGAAAAAATACCAGAAGATGCAAAAGGACTAATAATTACATCTCCACAAACAGATATAACAGAAGTTGAAAGAGACAAAATAAAAGATTATATAAATAACGGTGGAAATATTTTATGGATGAATGACCCATTTTCAACAGATAAAGAACAACCAAATCTACAATCAGTACTTGACCTATATGGAGTTACAATAGGTCAGGACGGTGTAATACTTGAACAAGACACAAGTAGAATCGTAATGCAAAGTCCAAATGTAATCATACCAACAATAGGATATTCAGAGCTTACTGAAGAACTTGCACAAAATGGAATAGTTATGATTTTGAATTCCGGAAAATTAAGCTTCGCAGATGATGACAAACTTACAGAATTAGGTGTTACAAAAACAGAATTACTTTCAACATCTAGCAAATCATTTTATAGAAAAGATTTATCTATATCTACAATGGAACCAATAGAAGGCGAAGAAATTGGAACACAAGTAGTAGGAGCAGTACTTGAAAAAACATTAGAGGAAGATAAAACATCAAAACTTGTAGTATATGCAAATAACCTATTTGCATCAGATTATCCAATAAATACAGGTTCAAGCAGTGGAAGACCAGCAATCACGCTTTATAATAATACTGACTTAGTCGTTAATTCAGTATCATATATTGCAGAGAATGAAGATAAAATAACAATAAGAAAAAATATAGATAATACATATTACACAGCAACAGAAACACAAGATATGGTTGTAAGAACAATTATATTTGGATTACCTATTGTAATTGTATTAGTAGGAATATTAGTCTGGATACTAAGAAGAAGAAAAAAATAAAAATATAAATATAAACAAAAAAACCTTCATAATTATATTATGGAGGTTTTTTTATGCAAATATTAAGCTCAGTTTTTGTAATAATAGGAATAATAATTGGAGCACGGCTTTGCCTCAGGAAAAGAAATATACACATTTTTTTATATATATGGAAAACATGGAATAATAGGAATAATAATTTCAATAGGATTAATAGGATATATAATATATAAATCATTAAATATCATAAAAGAACATGAAATAAATTCATTTGATGAATTTCTAAAAATAATAACAAATAAAAAAAGCGTAATATTAAAAGACGTATTAAAACTTATAATAGATACCTTTTTGTTAACATCATTTTTAATAATGTGCGCAGGATTTACTGCATATTTCGAGCAAGAGTTTGGAATAAAACAAATATATTCAAGCTTAATAATATCAATCATAACTTATATTATATTAAGTAAAGATATAAAAGGAATAATATTATTAAATTCAATATTGATACCAATAATAATAGGCATATTAAGTATATTAGGAATAAAAAGCATAGGTACTGTAAATTTACCAATAGAAGCTGTATCAAAAACACAAATGTGGTTTCCAAAGGCTATATTATATGCAAGTTATAATTCAATTACATTAGTTACTATGCTAATACCAATGAAAAAATATATAAGAAATAAACAAGATATAATAAAAATATCAATATTAAGTATTATAATAATATTAATACTTGCGATAGTTATAGTTTTACTTTTATTAAACATAGACATTAATATATCCCAAATAGAACTTCCAGCAGTGTATGCAAGTCGGATGCTTTGGGAAAATCTATCAATACCTATATGGTATAATAATCCTTTTTGCAATAATAACAACAGCAATGTCATCAGCATACGGATTTTTAAATAATATATCAAAAGATAAAAAACAATATAAAAGATATAATAGAATAATATGTTTTTTAGCAGCATTCGTGTCTTTAATAGGCTTTTCAAATTTAATTAATATTTTATATCCGATTTTTGGAATATTAGGTATGTTACAATTAATTTTAATATTAAAATGCAAATAAGCTTGTAATAATTTATAAAATATTATAAAATTATAAAGTACAAAAAACAGAAGAAAGGACTATTTATGAAAGTTCTAAAATTTAAAGGAAAAATGCCATTAAGAAATAAATTATTGATAGCATTAGTGATATTAATAGTAATAGCGGTAATAGGTGTAGTAATCGCATATATAGCAGATGAAGGAATAAGAGAATGGATAAACGTATATGTCTTAAGAAAAGAAATAACAGAAGATGATGTAGCAACAATACAAATAGAATCTGACAAGAGTCAATACATATATGCGTATAATAAATATATTGTTATATTATGCAATGGAAAATTAGAAATATATAATAATTTAGGAACAAAAGTATATGAAATAGAAATAGCAATAAGTAATCCGATATTTGATACGAATGGATCAGAACTGCTAATAGCAGAAACAGGAGGACAGAGAATATGCTTAGTATCAGATGGAAAATTAGAGTGGGAAACAAAAGTCGAAGGAAATATTAGTAAAATAAACTTAGGAAGAAACGGAAATGCATCCATAATAACAGAAGGAACAAGCTATAAAAGTGTAATAATTACATTTGATAAAAATGGAAAGGAACAATTTAAAACATACTTAGCAACAACAATAGCAGTAGGAGCAGATCTTTCAATAGATGGCAAATATCTAGCAATAGCAGAAGTAGATATGAGTGGTGCATTAGCAAAATCAGGAATAAAAATAATAGAAATAGAAAAAGCAAGTACGGGTGATACAACAAACTCAGTTGTATATAAACAAAATATTGATACAAATAAAATAATTACAAACGTAAAATATCAAGAAAAAGGACAATTAGTATATATATGTGATGACTCAATTCATGTTATAAATGACGGAAAAGATGAGAAAATAATTGAATTTGGACCAAACACCCAAATGGCAGATATAAATTTAAAAAATTATACTGTAAGGGCGGAAGAAATATCAAAGGGATTACTTAAAGGAGAATCTAATATAATTCTAACAAATATATTTACAAGAGCTGAAAACACATATGAAATAGAAGGCTCAATAAAAGAACTTACAAGCTACAATCAAATAACAGCAATAAACTTAGGCACAGAAGTTCATTTAATAAATCTAAATGGATGGCTTGAAAAGAGATACATATCAGCACAAGAGATAAAAAACATTGTTCTAGGTTCATCTGTTGCAGGAATTATATATAGAGACAGAATAAAAATAATAACATTTTAAATAAAAAAAGGAGGGAAAAAATGATAGCAGATATTATTTTAATTGCAATAATAGCATTATGTGTTGCTTTAGGATATTATAGAGGACTTGTAGGAGTTGCAGTAAGAATACTAGGATTTGTCTTATCACTTGTAATTGCTTTAGTGCTTTATACACCAATTTCAAACTACATAATTAACAATACAAATATAAAAGCCAACTTACAAGAAATAATACAAGAAAAAATGTACAAAGAAGAGCAGACGGATGATAGCCAAAATGCAGCAAAACAAAATTCAAGTTTTACTGATGAAATGGAAAAATACGTAGAAGAATATTCAAATGAAATAAAAGAAAACACTTCAGAATTCGTATCAGAAGAGGCAGCTGTTGTAGTAATAAGAATAGGTACATGGGTAGGACTATTTGCAATTGCAAGAATAGTAATGATATTACTAAAACTAATAAGCGGAATAATAACAGCATTACCAATAATAAAGCAATTCAATAAATTGCGGAGGAACAATATATGGTATATTAGAAGGCTTTGTAATTATCTATGTAGCATTGGGAATAATTAGTATGGTTAGACCAATGATGCAAGAAAATCAATTAACGGAGCAAATAGAAAGTTCACACATTTGCAAAACAATGTACGAAAATAATCTATTACTAAAAATAATACTTTAAAATTAGAGAAAGAAGAAGGAGAGGTAGCTTCTGTAACATAATCATAGTAAGTTACCTTTACTTCTTTTTCATTTTCCTGTTGCAATTCTAAATAATGTGATGTATAATTATCAAAAGCAAAATCAAATAAAGTTTTACAATCTATAAATTTTTTTCTAAGACCATTTTCAAGAGAGTCAGTACCTAGAACAACAATTATAAACTCAACGTTATCCTTTTTAGCACTAGCAACTAAACAATCTTTAGCAGGATTAGTATATCCAGTTTTTATTCCAGTTGCATATTCATAGTAATAATTTTTTGAATCAGGTCTTACTAAAGCATTAGAAATCTCAAGAGTTCTATCAGATTTAGGATATTTATTAGTAGCTGGAAGAGTATAGCTTGTAGTTGTAATAATTTTCCTAAAAGTATCAAAATTCATAGCATATCTTGCAATTAAAGACAAATCAAAAGCCGTTGAATACAAGTTAACATCATGAACACCGCTAGGGTTTGTAAAATGCGAATTTGTGCAGCCAATTTCCTCAGCCTTTTCATTCATAAGAACAGCAAAATCAGAAATAGAGCCAGCAACATGCTCAGCAAGAACATTCGCAGCATCATTAGCAGAAGGAAGAAGCATTGCATACATTAAATCTTCAACACGAAACTCTTCACCGTGCAACTAAATTAGCGGTAGAATAAGTCGCAGGAACAGCTTTAATTGCAGTTTCGCTAACGGTTGCGATTTCATCTAAATCACAATTTTCCAAAACTAAAATAGCAGTTAACATCTTAGTAGTACTTGCAGGATACATTTTCTCATGAGCATTTTTTTGATATAAAACATCACCAGTATATCTTTCAACCATCAAAATACAATCAGAATAGACAGTTATATCATCAATATGTCCTTTCCCAAGCTCAGAGTAATTAACAACAGTAGTATTTTCTAAAATCATGCTTGCTAAACACTCATGACTCAATAATAAAGGTATTAAAATAATTAATAAAACTATAAAAAACTTTCTCATAATACATTAATATATCATAGATTGTAAAAGAATATCAATGATTTGCAAAAAATAAATAAGAAAGGAGAAAAAATGGAAGCATTAACTCAAAAACAAAAAATAGTTGCAATTATAGCAATTGCTGTTGTAGTATGCGTTATAGGGTATTATTATATAAATAGTACAAAAGATGTATATAGCACAGGCTATGATGCACTAAATAATGAAGAAAACGTAGAAGTTGAAACTAAAGACAAAGAAAATACCATTGTAGAACCAAAAACAATATTAGTACATATAGCAGGAGAAGTAAAAAGTCAAGGAATGGTTGAAGTAAAAGAAGGGGCAAGAATAAATGATGTAATAGAAGAAGCGGGAGGAACAACAGAAAAGGCAGATTTAAGCAAAGTAAACCTGGCATATAGAGTAGAAGATGGACAAAAAATATATATACCAAGTAAATCACAAGCTAAAGAAAACGTGGAAATAACAACCAATAGTGCAGGAGAAAATGTAATAGAAGGAACAACATCAGAAAAAAGTAGTGGAAGAGTAAATATAAATACTGCAAATGCAGAAAGCTTAGAAACCCTTCCAGGAATTGGAGAATCAACAGCATTAAAAATAATAACCTACCGAGAAACAAATGGAAAGTTTAAAACAATAGAAGAATTAAAAAATGTTCCAGGGGTAGGTAGTGCAAAATATGAAGCAATAAAAGATTATATTTATGTTTAGACACATTTTAATTTATTAACAACATCATCAATGATATATCCGTGGAGTAGAAGCTCCAGCCATAATACCAATGTTAGAAAAATTTCTTACTGATTCAAGGCTTAAATCATCTTTAGTTTCAATATGTATAACGTGCTTACAATATTTAGAAGCAACATCACATAATTTCTTCGTGTTAGAACTATTTTTCCCACCAATTATAATCATTAAATCAACTTTAGCTGCAATCTCTTCAGTCTCAATTTGCCTAAGGCTAGTGGCATTGCAAATACTTTTTTCAACATGAATGTTATAAGTAGAATCTAAAGAATTCATAATCAATTCACTTAGCTCATTAAATAAGCTAAGACTAAAAGTTGTCTGAGAAATGATTAAAACATCCCTTAAATTACTTGAATATAAAAGATTTAAAGCAGGAGAAACATCATCTTTTGACTCTATAACATAAGAATTGACTCCACAAAAACTATATGTACCAATAGTCTCAGGATGATTCTTTATGCCAAATAGAAAAATAAAATAATTTTTCTTAGCAAAATCTTCCACTTGATTATGAATTTTTAGAACTTTAGGGCAAGTTAAATCAATGAGCCTGATATTATTTCTATCAGCATATTCATAAACACTCTTGCTTACTCCATGAGCACGAATTAAAACTTTATCTTCTGCATCTTCAATAGAATCAATAGTTCTTAGGCCTCTATTTTCTAAAGATTCCACAACCTGCTTATTATGGATAATCTCACCCAAACAATCTAAAGGACCGCCATACTTTTCTAGTTCATCATTTGCTTTATCTATAGTATGTTTTACTCCAGCACAAAATCCACTATTTTTACCAACAATAATATTCATAATTTGCCTCCAAATCATTACTTGATGAGATAATTATAAATTAATAAAAATATACTTGTCAATAATTATTGATTTTAATTACCAAAGATAGTATAATAAAAATAACATTAAAAATTTATAGCAAAGGAGAGATGATAAATGGAAGAAAACAAAAAACAACAAAATGGTGAACATGTTAAAATATATGATAAAGAAATGTATATTAGTCAAGAAAAAATAAAGACAATAGTAATAATAATAATAGTATTCTTAATAGGATTTATAGCAGGATATTTCTCAAAAGACGTAATAGCTGAAAATACTGATGATTCAGCAAATTCTAGCTATAACAATCAGGTAGTAGAATGATAAAGTAGAAATATTTTTCAAAATATGGTATAATATATAAAGATGGTGCATTATTCTAGTCACCAATAGTTATTGCGAGGGTGGGGCTAAAAATCCACTAAAGGGCAAATCGATGAAGTTTCTTGTTTGTGCGCGAAATGCCAGTTTTGTGTGTGAGCAGGGAGTAAAGAAATTAGGGATATATGTAATGGCATACATAAAGTTCCCCTCATTTCGCGGAGGCTTGAGTTTAGAAAATTAATCTTGAGTAAAACCTATGCTGAGTGCCAAGACACAAAATGCATAGAGTAGCCTGTCTTGAGTGAATGTATTGGGATTAATAAAATTATTATGAAATTACAATTTGCAAAAAAGACTAACAATAACTAAAGGTCCAAGGAAAACTTCTAGAATGTTTGCTTTATAAAAAGCAAGAAAGTCTAGGGATTAAGGTACGGATTTAAGTGGCAATCTGGTAACTATTTTTTATTATAGTTACTTTCTTTAAATGGAAACAGCTTATTAGTAATGATAAGTAGAAAGTAGAGAAATTCGACCAGACCTAAACCGTAAAATTTACTTAGACTTTTACCATCTGTAAAAATATAAACACAACAAACAAAAGGAGTTAATAATGGAAATAAATGAGCAAGAAACCAAAAAAGCAAAAAAAGCAGATAGTCATCTGAAATGGATAATACAAGTATTTGTAACAACATTCATATTATCAATATGTTTTTCATTTATTTCGACGAATGGAGTATCAAAATTATCGATATTACCTGCAGTAATAATATTAGTAATAGTTATATTTGTAGGAATAATATTTGATATAATAGGTGTTGCAGTTACAGTTGCAAATGAAGAAGAATTTCATGCAAAAGCCACTAAAAAAGCAGCAGGGGCAAAGACATCACTATTATTAATAAAACATGCAACAAAAGTCGCAAATGTATGTGCAGATGTAATAGGAGATATATGTGGAGTACTAAGTGGTGCAATAAGTACAATGGTATCAATGAAACTAACGCAAAGCCTAGGAATGCCAGCAAACATACAATTCATCATAAGCGCAGTAGTTGCAGCATGTACAGTAGGAGGAAAAGCAATAGGAAAAGAAATAGCAAATAAAAAATCAACAGAAATAGTATATATGGCAGGAAAAATAGTAAGCAAATTTAAAAGTGAAAAATAAGTAATTAATTTACAAAAATTGCATATAATATATAAAGAAGTATTGACTTTTAGAAAAAATAGTACTATAATGTAATAACTAAATACATCGCGGGGTGGAGCAGTTGGCAGCTCGTTGGGCTCATAACCCAAAGGTCGGTAGTTCGAGTCTATCCCCCGCAACCAAAATAAAATTTTTTTTTATTATCTAGATGCATATAAATGATATTTGTTATATGCATATTCATAAATATTCATAAAATGACTATAATCTAAATTATTATTATTATCTGTATGTTTTTCATTAATAGCATTAAGCAAATCTTTTTTAGTTTCTTCATACTCATTAATATTTATTTGAGCAAGTTTTGCTATCCAAGGATATAAATTTGAATCATTTTGTTTTTCAAGTATAGCAATTACAAAATTAATATTACGCGCTTTTTCTATTATTCTTGCGCTGTCATGTTTCCAAGTATTTTTTAAAGGAAGAACAAATTCATAGTATTGACGTATCTTATCTTCTAAATTACTTTTTCCACTAAGAATATAATACTCAATACTTTTATACTGAGAGTCAAGAGTAGAAGAAAGATCCCTTTCATACTTTGCCATATTTTCATATTGTATCGAAATATCATAACAGAGTTCTTTATATTCGAACGAATCATCCTCTAACTCAGCTTTTTTTGCTTGTAAATTTTCTATTTCAACATACTTGTCGTATATTTGAGGATTTAATAATAAAAATACAGTAATTATTAAAATAATAATAAATATTCCATTTATAAGGAAATTACCTTTATCTTGAGAAATTTTTTCACAAGAGTTAACATCTTCGCTTTTTTTACTACTTGTTGAAAATATCCCTATACTCATAAATAATATAAATTGCATGATAATAGTATTCATATCAGCATCAATAGCAGTATGAAGTAACATTGCAAATAAACCAAATTGCAAACCTTGATATATTATTTTATCAGAGTTATTTTTATAGTTAGGTTTTATAATGCACCATAAAATTCCTAAGATACTGATTAATCCTAAAATTCCATAAGATAGCCATATTTCTATATAATAACTATGAGGATTTGATGAAACATAACCATATTCCTGAACTTCTCCATATTTGAAATCCCATCCATCTCCACCTATTCCAGTTAAGAAATTTCTAGAAATTAGTTTTAAGCCGTCTTTTAAAAATTCAAATCTTTCTTGAGCAGTTTTATATTGTAAATTTATATTTCCTATTTTCTCTACTAATTTAGTAGGAAGATATTTGTATTCTAATGTAATTTCTTGACCATTTACATTTAAACTTTTAATAATCCATTGTTTTGAAACATATGCATACTTTGCTTTAAACTCTACTTTTATTTCAGAAGTATAATTGCTTGTATGAATTTTTATTTCCTTTTTACCAGAGAAATTACCAAAAACAAACTCTTTAGAAGCTATTTCATCAAGACTTTTAGAATCACGCTCTATTATTTTAATCGTGAACATATCATCTATAATTTCGTTATTTTCTGAAAGATAGTTTGACTCCATATCGAAAGTAAAAACATAGTCTTTATTTGGTTCAATATTATTTATTATTTTAGAATTGTAATCTAACGAACCAGTATAATCAAAAACTACAAAGTCTGTTTTAGTTGTTAAACCAACAATTATAAATAAAATAAATGCTGTAACAAGAATAAATCCTGAAATTAGAAGTTTCTTTGCATCTATTTTTTCTAAATAACAAGTAAGTTTCAAAAATAAAATACTTATAATAATTTCTAGGATAAACCAAACAATACTGAATATTAAAATGCCAGTATAGTTTTGAATTGCAACAAAATTTTGAAATACAAACATATAAATTAAACTCATTATTACAGCTTGTAGCATAGTTATAATAACATTAATAGTCTTTGATTTACTATGTGATGTAATAGTATAAATTAACAATAAGACAGGGAAAATAACAAATGTTAATTTAGAATATGTTAGTAATATACCAAGAAGAAATATAGTTAGGCAAACACTATAAAAAACTTTACTAGAAAATTTAGAAGAATTTATCATTTCATGCAAGCAAATAAAAAATACAAACATAATTAATGAGGCAAAAGTATTTGGATTAGTAATAAAAGAAACTAATCGATTTTCCCCATTAGCAATATGTTTAATGCCAAACCATTTTAGAATATTATTAGTAGTTAAAGTTTCAATACCTATAAATATAAGTAAAACAGTAATTATTATAAAAGTATTTTTTATATACTTAATATTAGAAGGATTTCTCTTAGAGATTTCTCTTAATAAAAAATATATGCACAATAATGTAAAACTAAGTAGAATAGATGATACAGTTTCACTTAAACTAATATAGCTATTTGAAATAAAAGGTACTAAAGGGGATAACACAAATAATATAACAAATAAATCTAATTTTGATTGCACAAGCTGTATATTTTGTTTTTTTATTGCTTTAAAAAGCATATAAATAATCATTAAAGAACATATTATAATTTGAATATACGTATAATCTGGTTTAACCATAACAAATAGATATAATGCTATTAATATTGTAATTAATAGCATTATATCCAACTTATTAATAATTGAATTTATGATTTTTCTTATCATAGATAACTACACCTTTTAAACTTTATCTTTATATTTTATATAACATGTGTATGATACAATTCCTACAATAGCTGCAAGGATAATTAAACTTAAGGCTGATGGCGTTTCTCCTGTTTGAGGAAGGTTTCCTTGCATAACTGTGTTATCTAACTCATCATTTGATTGATTATTTGAGCCACTTCCGGAACTGTGTTGAGAATCCGAGTTAGAACCTGGTTGTGAATTTTGATCTGGTGTCGTACTAGGGTCTTTATCGGTACTAGATCCAGGAGTTTGTTCCGGAGCTATACTAGGATCTTTTTCAGTACTAGATCCAGGAGTTTGTTCTGGAGATGTACTAGGGTCTTTATCAGTACTAGTTCCAGGAGATTGTTCTGGAGCTGTACTAGGATCTTTTTCAGGACTAGTGCTAGGAGATTGTCCCGGAGCTGTACTAGGATCTTTTTCAGAACCAGTACCAGAATCTTCATCAGGTGTAGGTTGTACAGGTCTAGGTGGTAACTTCCAAACAAAGTTTGGAGATTCATAATCTAGAAATCTAGGATCCTCTCTAGTAACATAATCATTAAAATATTGTGGTTGTACATCAGCTGATTTGTGTAAAGATATATCTTCTATTGAACGGTATTTACCATCTTCATCTAATAAATTTACATATGTGTAATAATAAGCTTCATCTTCTAATTCAACTTCGGATAATATATTTAAACCTTCGGCAACATTAGTAGTTTTTTTATAAACAGGGGTAGCAGAATCTTTATAATCGATTAAATGTTCCAAATTGTTAGGTTCATTATTTTTAATTTCATATAGTAGATTATAATCTGTTACTTTACCTATTTCAATAGATATTTGTCTATTAGTATCTATTGGCTCATTTGAAGCTATAGAAGTTCGTTCACTATGACGGTATATTTCAAATGAAAGCGATATTCTTTTTCCTAAGCTATTCAATGATGGTTTGAAAGTAATGACAGCATTTGATAGAACTTCTTTAAATTCACATTCTATTTCCGTGTATTCCTGATCTTCCTCGTAAAAATCCTCGCCTTCTTCATAATAATAATCTTCAGCTAATTTTGCTTCAACAATCCATACATGAATATCTCCAATTCTATCTATAAATGGAGAGATTGTATAAGCATCAATTTCTTTTTCAGAATTACAGTCCCAAAGTACTGTGGAATTATCTCGTAACTCAGTAAATGAAGATCCAAAATCCGGCTTGTCATTACTATTAGAAAGATAAACAAAGTATAATGTTTTATTATCTGTATCAAAAGAAACATTATCAATTTTTAGATTATATCGCTTAAAGTCAGAAGATTCGCCTACAAGATCTATTCTATCTAGATATACTCTTGCATTTGAAAAATCTGTCCACTGTAAGTCAGAATTACTACTTGCAGCAGATTGGACATTAGTAATAAATAGAAGATTTAATACTAAAAAAATTATAGCGATTTTTAAAAACTTTGGCATTTTCATACAAATCACCTCATTTTATAATATAATTATACAATATTTTGGGATAGTTGTCAAATAAATAAAAAGTGCACCTTTTATTGTGCACTTTTTTGTTTATTTATTTTTTATATATCTAATCCTTTTAAGAACTTAATAAATGAATCTCTAAGTTCAGGTCTATTTAAAGTCTCATCAACGGCTGCCATAACAAAACCTAATTTATCTCCAGAATCAAATCTTTTACTTTTGTAATCATATGCGTAAACGCCTTCTTTAGTTCCAACCATTGCATTGTATGCATCAGTAACTTGAATTTCTCCACCTTTACCAGGTTTTGTTTTAGCTAGGAAATCAAAGATTTCAGGCATTAAAACATGTCTATCAGAAATTGCAAGGTTAGATTTAGTTTCTTCAATTTGAGGTTTTTCTTGTAATCTTTCTGCCTTATAGAAACCATCAGCAATTTGAACACCAGAAACGTTGCCATATTTAGGAACGTCCTTCCAGTCAACCTTTTCAACACCAATTACAGAACCGCCACATTCTTCATGCTTCTCAATAATTTCTTTTAAGCAAGGTTTCTCACCATGGAAAACAACATCTCCATAAAGAATAGCAAAAGGTTCATTTCCTATAATATCTTTTGCTTGATATATTGCGTGTCCTAGACCTTTAGCGCCACCATCTTGCTCAATAAAATGTATTTTTGCGCCTCTAGATAGGTTAGTAACTTGAGGAATAAATTTTTCCTTTCCTCTTTCAGTTAGGAAATCTATAAGTTCCCTATCTTCTGTAAAATAATCTTGAACGACATCTTTTTTTCTTCCTATTACCATAACTATTTCTTCAATACCAGATTCTACAGCCTCATCAACAATATATTGAATTATTGGTTTATCTAATATAGTAAGCATACATTTTGGAACTGATTTACAAGCAGGTAAAAATCTTGTTGCAAAACCAGCAATAGGTATAACTGCTTTTCTTACGCTCATTACTTTTCCTCCTTTTTTAGCAAAATAATGCTATATTCGATATTTTATACTATATAAATAAATTCGTCAATACTTTACTTTACATAACACAAAAACGAAACATAAAATTAATAAATATAGTATTGACAATAAACATAAATTTTAATAAAATAATAATACTCTACATGTGCTCATAGCTCAGCAGGATAGAGCAGTCGCCTCCTAAGCGACCGATGGTGGTTCGAGTCCGCCTGGGCACACCAATTAAGAAAGAGATGATAACAATAGAAGAAAAATACATGAAAGAGGCTCTAAAAGAAGCAAAAAAAGCATATAAGAAATTAGAAGTACCTGTAGGAGCGATAATTGTAAAAGATGGAGAAATAATAGCAAGGGCACACAATTTAAAAGAAACAAAAAAAGATACAACAAAACATGCAGAAATGTTAGCAATACAAAGAGCAAGTAAGAAGCTTGGAGCATGGCGATTAGAAGAATGCGAAATGTATGTTACACTTGAACCATGTACAATGTGTGCAGGAGCTATAATTAATTCTAGAATAAAAAAGGTATATATAGGAACTAAAGATCCAAAGGCAGGAGCATGTGGGTCAGTACTTAATGTATTTGATGACTATAAATTAAATCACAAAGTCGAATATGAAATAGATATTATGCAAAAAGAATGTGAGAAAATATTAAAAGACTTTTTCAAAGAATTAAGAGAACTAAAAAAATAAAGCAGAAAGGAAATATATTAGATAAACTAATATATTAGTGAATTAATGGAAGACTTTAATAAAAAAATAAAAAAAATAATATATTTTTTTATAGCAGTATTCATAATTGCATTGATTGTAACGATAATTTGCCTGCTTATGCTAAAATATGAAGTAGAAGGAGAAGATAACATGCCATTTGAGCTATCACAAATGGTAGTTGTAAGTACAGCAGAAGGAATAGACACAGAAGGAGAAAATACTTGGAATTTTAATATTGTTCAAAATAATGATGTATACATACATATATCAAAAAATAAAAATTATAAAGAAACAGAAATAATAAAAAACGTAATAATAGATAATATGGTAATAGATGAAGCTCCAGAAAAAGGAAGAATAGTAGTGTATAGACCTAGTGATTCTAGAGATGCTACATATGAATATGGAGAAGATTACGAAGTCAAAGAATCTTTAATATATGAAGGAGCAGAAGAGACGAACTTAAAGGAACTAAATCTTGCAAACCAAGGTGGAGTAATAGCGCTAAGATATTGTAATAGTGAACTTCGGAAAATATTCATCAGATAATGAAGAAATAAAACATGATGGAACAATACTTTCAGAAATTGGAGTAACACAGGACGAAATAAAATGCAAAGTATCATTTGATATTACTATAGAATTAGTTTCAGGAAATAAATTTACAGGAACAATTTCTTTAGAGTTGCCAGTAGGAAATATAATAACAGCAGGAACATCAAATTACGAGAAAACTGATTTCTCTGATGTGATTTTCAAAAGAAACTAAAAAAATGTTGTAAAAAAATAAAAAACAGTATATAATTAAAAAGAAATCTAACTTTTGCGTGGAGAGTAATTTTCGATAAAAATTTACGAATCTCGTCAGGTCCGGAAGGAAGCAGCGATAAGTAGAACCTTTTATGTGGAAGTTACTTTCCACGGAGAAGTTAGATTTAACATTTAAGGGGGAATTGCAAAATGTCTTATACAGCACTATATAGAAAGTTTAGACCAAAAAAATTTAGTGAAATAGTTGGGCAAGACCATATTATACAAACACTAAAAAATCAAATAAAATCAGGAAGAGTTGGACATGCATACTTGCTCACAGGAGGAAGAGGAACAGGTAAAACATCAACAGCAAAAATACTTGCAAGGGCAATAAACTGCTTAAATCCGCAAGATGGAGAGCCATGTAACGAATGTGAAATTTGTAAAGCAAGCCTTGACGGAACCCTTACAGACGTAGTAGAAATGGATGCAGCTTCAAATAATAGTGTAGAAGACATAAGAAGCATAAAAGAAAAAATAAACTTTTTACCAACACTTGCAAAATATAGAGTATATATAATAGATGAGGTTCATATGCTATCAACAGGAGCATTTAACGCATTGCTAAAAACACTAGAAGAACCACCAGAACACGTTAAATTTATCTTAGCAACAACAGAACCACAAAAATTACTCGCAACAATACTTTCGAGATGCCAAAGATTTGACTTCAAAAAAATATCAAATAGTGATTTAATAAAAAGAATGAAAATAGTATGTGAGGAAAGTAACATACAAATAACAGATACAGCATTAAACCTAATTGCAACGCTTTCAGAAGGAGCAGCAAGAGATGCACTAAGTATATTAGAAAGATGTATGCAAGACGGAGAAACAAATATAGATGAAAACAAAATAAAAGACTTAGTTGGAATTCCTAAGTTTGTATATGTACACGACATAATAAAAGGGATAATAAATAAAGATGTAGAAAAGTCGCTTGAAGCAATGAATAGAATATTGGACGAAGGAAAAGACTTAGGAAACTTCTTATGGGAAATGATAAAACATACAAAAGATATACTTATGTATAAAGTCAGCAAAAGAAATGAAATATATAGTGAAGAAGAGATAAAACAAATAGCAGAACTCGCAGAACAAACATCAAAAGACGAGTTAATAAATATAATATATAAATTATCAGAATTAGATAACAAAATGAAACAATCATCACAAAAAACAATAATATTTGAAACAGAAATAATAAAATTGTGTATGAAGGAAGAAGAAATAGAGTATAAACCCAAAAAAGAAATAAAGGTAGAAAATAACGTAGTTCATAACCAGTCACAGCAAATTCCTGAACCTAAAAAAGAAATACCAAAAGTAGAAAATAGAGTAAATCAGTTAAAAGTTATGCAAAAGCAAGAAGAAGCGAAAAAAAAGCCTAAGATGCAACAAGCAAATAACACAAAAATAGAAGATAGAAATATAATTTCAAATTGGACAAATGTATTGACTAATCTAAAAAAACAGGGAAAAGTAATATTGTATGCAAACCTTATAAACACAGATGCCGTAGAAATAGATGATATGACAGTAGGAATAAGATTCAATAATGGCTTAAATTCATTTAGACAAGAATTATTACAAAAGCCAGAAAATATGAATGTACTTATAAAAGAAGTATCAATGATATGTGGAAAGCCAATGAATGTAAAATTGCAAGATGCAGGAGGAAGCGCTAGTAAAACAAGGGGAGCTGTGCAGACAAAAGGGGAACAGATAAAAGAAGAGATAGAACCCCAAAAAAAGCAAGATGAAATAAATACTAATACGAAAATAGAAAGTGAAGAAGACGTTTTAAGTTCTTTGGATATTCCAATAAATTTTATAGAAGAATAAAGGAGGAAAATAATTATGTCAAAAAGAGGAGGATTTCCAGGAGGAGCAAGCTTTGGAGGAATGAATATCAACAAACTAATGAAAGAAGCAAAGAAAATGCAAGCAGATATGGAAAAATCACAAGAAGAATTAACAGCTAGAGAATTTGAAGCTACAGCTGGTGGAGGAGCAATAACAGTAAAAGTAAGCGGCGCAAAAGAAGTAAAAGAAATCAAAATACAAAAAGATGTAGTTGATCCAGATGATGTAGAAATGTTAGAAGACTTAATACTAACATGTGTAAATGAAGCATTGAAAAAGGTAGATGCAGCACAAAATGCAAGCCTTGGCAAATATAACATACCAGGATTAATGTAAATAGAAGCGAGGAAATAACATGTCATATTATTCGCCATCAATAGAAAAATTAATAGAAGGATTTGAAAAATTACCAAGTATAGGACACAAGACAGCCGTAAGACTTGCGTTTCATATATTAGATGCAAGCGAAGAGGATGTAACAGAATTTATAAATGCAATTACAAACGCTAAAGCAAACTTAAAATACTGCTCAGAATGTTTTAACATATCTGATACTGACCCATGCCCAATCTGCTCAAGCCCTAAGAGAGATAAAAGCATAATATGTGTAGTAGAAGATGTTAAAGATATAATAGCAATGGAAAGAACACATGAATTTAAAGGCGTATATCATGTGCTACATGGCTCAATATCTCCAATGAACGGGATAGGCCCAGATGAAATCAAAATAAAGGAACTATTAAATAGAATACAAAACAACAGTGAAATAAAAGAAATAATTGTTGCAACAAACCCTAGAGTTGAAGGAGAAGCAACAGCAATGTATATTTCTAAAATATTAAAGCCACTTGGAGTTAAAGTAACAAGAATAGCACACGGAATACCAGTTGGAGGAGACCTAGAATATACGGACGAGGTAACTTTGACGAAAGCATTAGAAGGAAGACATGAGTTCTAAAAAAATGAAAACAAGAGCAAATGAGAGAAAACAAGAGGAAATAAAAGGAAACGAAAGAAAAACAAGACAATTTGAAAAATACAAAAATTGAATAAAAAAGCTATTTAATGTAAAATCTAATAGTAAATGGAAAGTGCATTACCCGTAGAATAAAAAGAAATAATATACAAAGGAGTGCAAAAGATAATAATATGAGAAAATTACTAATTGGATTAAGGACAAGCATAAAAGCGTTAGTTTTATTTGCAGTTAGTAGTATAATAATACTTGCAATAATTTTGTGCGTTTACAAACCAATATATAGTGTATATTTGGATGGAGAAATGGTTGGATATACACAAAATAAGGCTAAATTACAAGGAAGAATAGCCGAATTTATAGAAAATGGTGATGATGACAATATAGCATTTGTACAAATAGATAAAATGCCCGAATATAAATTATGTTTCTTAAAAAGAGGAATAGAAACAAATGATGATGAGATATATGCTATGGTAACATCAGCTGGACAAGACTACTATAAATATTATGCATTAACATTAGATAGTGAAGAAAAACTATATGTTTCTACATTTGAAGAAGCAGAAGATATTGTAAATGAATTAAAAGAAAAAAATAGTGAAAATGTTGAAAAGTTAGCAATAGAGCAAAAATATGTGAATGAGAAAAAAGAGACAACAGACAAAGAAACAGCGGTAACAAATTTATATCAAGAAAAAAAGAAAGTTGTTACTCCAAAGAGTGCAGGTACTGTTAAAAGTGCATCTTATGGCAGTGGATTTAAAGATGTAGGAATTAAATTTATAAAACCAATAACTGCAACAATCACATCAAGATTTGGTTCTAGATGGGGAACTAAACATAAAGGAACAGATTTTGGAGCACCAACAGGAACATCAATAAAAGCAGCTGCAGCCGGAACAGTAACATATGCAGGATGGAATAGTGGAGGATATGGATATTTAGTAATAATATCACATGGAAATGGTGTTCAAACATATTATGCACACTGTAGCTCAATATTAACAAAAGTAGGAGCAACAGTAAATGCAGGAGACTTAATAGCAAAATCAGGTGCAACAGGACATGTAACAGGACCACATCTTCATTTTGAAGTAAGAGTAAATGATGTAGCATATAATCCAGAATATTATTTAAAATAAAAAATATAAAAATAGATAGTAACTATAAAGGTTACTATCTATTTTTTTATGCGACACCTTGCTTAATCCCAAAAGCTCATGTAACATAAATGTAATAAAAATGTCATAAAAAATATATTGAATAATGATAATAAAGATGTTAATATAAAAAAGAACAAAGTCAAAAAAAGTAACAAAAAGGAAGATGAAAATGATAAAAAGACCAAACGCTAAAAACAATGGCACTGCGTACACACATGTAGTGTTAGTGACTATTTGTCATATAAAAAAATTGTATATGTAAATCAAACATAAGTATATTTGTAGATACGGATATGCTTGTGTTTTTTTGCATACTTGTAAAATGAAGCAATTTAAAAAAATAAAATCTCTCTTTATGGTTAGAAATTAAGAATGGTATTTTTTGTTTGGCCTTTTCGCTATTCTGGTTTCTAACCATAAGGAGAGAAAAAAGGAAATATAAGGAGGAAAAAGACCATGTTAGCAAAAGAAAAAGGAATAACATTAACAGCGCTAGTAATAATGATAATAATATTAATCATACTAGCAGCGATAGGAGTAGCAGGAATAACAGGAAACCTAGGAATACTAGATATAAGCTCAGGAGTAGTAGACACATTTGGGTCAGAACAAAATAGAGCAAGGCTAGA